>NZ_JAEQCE010000021.1:0-146888 GCF_020738665.1 Microcoleus sp. PH2017_08_TRC_O_A | reverse complement strand
TTGGACTTATTTTATCAAAAATGCTCCCGAACTGGAGGAAATACCGGAAAAATTTGCATCAGTACCCGAAATGCAAACAGCTTTTAATATCGCCAACAGGTCAAGTTTAAACCTTGAGGAATTACAAGCATTAGAAAAACGGGAAATGTTTTTTGAAGACCAACGCGGTGCTGTTATCAAAGGGATGCAAGAAGGTCGCCAAGAAGGCCGTCAAGAAGGTCTAATTGAGGGACAAATAGCATTAATTTTGCGTCAAATCACGCGACGTACTGGTGAAATACCAGCAACAATCCAAACTCGCATCCAGCAGTTATCTTCCCAACAATTAGATGATTTAGGTGAAATTTTGCTAGATTTTACCAGTCAACAGGATTTGATAACTTGGTTGGAATCGATGTCAGCATAAAAGTATGACCCACCCTACAAGTCTAGAGTAGGGTGGGGATCCATCTATAATCTACAAGTTTGTTGAATATCTGGTAGCGACGCACCCTACCAATTATCACCACATAGCTAATCTAACAAGTCTGGTTCTCGGCGCACAATCATGTCATAAAGTGGTTGAAAGCTAAACCATCCCATGCGGTGAGAGCCTACTTGCTGCTGTGTCAAACGAGCACATTCTGGCTTGATGAGAATGGGTTTTCCGGCTGCTTCGGCCATTAACTGCGCCTGACAAGAACGTTCCATTGCAATAAACCACCAAGCTGCTTCATCTACTGTTTCACCTACTGTTAACAGTCCGTGATTTTGTAAAATAATTGCTTTTTTATCTCCTAAAGTTTTGGCGATGCGTTTAGCTTCTTCGATTTCCAAAACAACTCCGGTGTAATCGTCAAATAAAGCGTGATCCTCATAAAAAGAACAAGCATCTTGAGTCAGCGGGTCAAGCAACTTGCCCAAACTCGACCAACTTTTGCCGTAGGGTGAATGGGCGTGGGCTGCTGCGATTACGTCGGGCCGGGCTGCGTGAACTTGCGAATGAATGGCAAATGCTGCTTCGTTTACGGGTTTATTTCCTTCAACAACTTCGCCTTTGTGGTTGACTAAAATTAGGTCGCTGACTCCAATTAAACTAAAGTGCATTCCAAAGGAATTTACCCAGAAATAATCTAGGTGTTCGGGGTCGCGGACGGTGATGTGTCCGGCAATTCCTTCGCTGAATCCGAAACGACCAAATAATCTGAGTGCGGCGGCTAAACGCTGTTTGCGGTGGCGGCGTTCTTCTTCAATTGAGTTGAATGTCGGCGGTTGAAAAGTGACTTTTGGAACTTTTACTGCAATCATATATTTGGGAATTGGGAATTGGGAATTGGGAATTGGGAATTGGGCATTGGTTGTTATTTGTTATTTGTTATTTGAGCCGCGTTTCCTCAGACTTTTGACTGACATCCGTTACCTCCGCTACAGAATCCGTTGCCGAACTTCCTTCGCTCAAGCGCAAACCTACTATGTTTTTGCAGTCGAAAGTGGCGTTATTGCCGGGGCGCCGTTCGATTAATTCGATGATTTGTCCGGCGGGGTTTTGCAGAAACCACTGGGTTAATGAACCGTAGTTTAAAGGTTGATCTGACAGGGGCTTGAAGTTTTTATTTTGCCATATTGTAGCAGCATTCTGCACGTTTTCCACTCGAATCGCGACGTGGTGAACTGCTGCTAATCCTCTTTCTTGCTGGAAGCGGTTTTTTTGGTCGCCGGCTGCGTGGGGCGCATCCAATACTACTAAGCCTCCGGCTGGCATTAATAATGTCATTAAATGCAGCCATAAATCGGAGGGAATGTTAATGTTTTCCGAACAAAAGTTAATCGGGAATAAGTCGGGGCCTTCAACTGTTTTGGCGCCGAAGGGGCGAAAAGATTCGGCGTAGTTTTCGAGTTGAGTGCGACTGGGAAATGTGATGACAAAGTGGTCGATCGCAACTTTTTCGTCGTACAGGTGTGTTTCAAACGTCCAGGTTGTTAAAAATTCGGGAGTGATAAATTTGGGGTTGAATTCCAGTAAGCCGTTGTTTTCGAGGAAAGGTGAGTCAAGGTGGCGATCGAACTTTAGGGTTTGTAGATTCAAGTTTTTCATGTCTCTCACCCGATGTTAAGTACGCAAAACTGCGAATTTTGTCTGCATTCTGAAGTTGACGCACAGTTGATGCGCCTTGATTCAAAAATAACACAAAATTTAATACTGGCAAGCCGATCGCAAGTCCCAAACCTCGATCGACCAATCTCAAAGCCTAAAATAGTATCATTTGCCGATCGCGATTCCAGCCAACCACGCCGTAGTCCACGCACTTTGGAAGTTGAAACCGCCCGTCACGCCGTCGATATCCAAGATTTCGCCAGCAAAGAATAGTCCGGGACAGCGGCGACTTTCCATTGTCTTGAAATCCACTTCCTTGAGGTTGACACCGCCGCAGGTGACGAATTCTTCCTTAAATGCGCCTTTTCCTGCGATTTGATATTCGCCTTGGACGAGTTCGAGGAGGAGTTTATCGATCGCCTTATTGGATAAGTCAGCCCAGCGTTTTTGTTCGTCAATGCCGATCGAACTTGTCAAACGTTCCCAGAGGCGGCGCGGCATCGGAAACGGACAGCTAGAGACGATTAATCGGTGCGACAACTGCGATTTGACTCCCAGCAGTTGCTGCCGCAAAACCTCTGCATTGTACTGGGGAAGCCAATTAATCAGCACAGATGTTCGATAATGGCGATCGTGCAAAAATCTCGCACCCCAAGCCGAAAGTTTGAGTACAGCAGGGCCACTGACACCCCAGTGAGTGATTAACAAAGGCCCGCTTTGTTCTAATTTTGCTCCCGGCAATTTCACCTTAGCATTCGGAACCGAAACTCCGGCTAAATCTTTGATTCTGTTATCAGCAATATTAAAAGTAAATAGAGAAGGGACTGGCACTTCTACAGTATTACCTAACTCTTTTGCCCATTTGAAACCCGACGGATTGCTACCTGTAGCGAGTAAAATGCGATCGCACTTAAAACTCTCCCCCGACTTCAACTCAACTTCAAATGTAGAGGCAATATCCCCGTGACCGTCTTCTGCGCCATTCCCCATTAACTTCTTTACATAAACGACTGCATCGCCCGTGCGAATTCTCACGCCTGCATCCTCAGCAGCGCGGATCAAACAGTTAACAATTGTCGCCGAATCGTCTGTAATCGGAAACATTCGCCCATCTTCTTCTGTTTTCAATTTCACGCCGTGACTGGCAAACCAATCAACCGTATCGCGGGGTTGAAATCGAGTAAAAGCACCGCGCAGAGCTTTTCCACCTCTGGGGTAATTCTGCACTAAAACACCGGGGTCAAAACAAGCATGAGTGACATTGCAGCGTCCGCCGCCAGAAATGCGAACTTTTGCCAGGACTTGGCGGCCTGCTTCTAGTAAAGTGACGCGGGCTTGCGGGTAGGTTTTAGCGCAGGTAATTGCACTAAAAAAACCCGCAGCGCCACCGCCTATGACTGTAATTTTTAACATTCGATCGGACAATTTTTTTCTCGCTTATTCTTCTGGTTCAAAATCGGATTTTGTCACCCCGCAAGTGGGACAAACCCAATCGTCTGGGATATCTTCAAAGGCTGTACCGGGCGCTATGTCTCCGTCGGGGTCGCCTACTTCTGGATCGTAGACATAATTGCAAGTTGTACAAACGTATTTTTGCATTTGCTTCGCTCAATTTTATATTGTTAGCTAGTAAATTGTACATTACAGATCAACTTTGTGCAATACCAGAAAAATTAAATCTTTCACAAGTTACAATTCACAATTATCAAATAGACCTCGGGCAAAAATAAATAGGATGCTGCTCAGAGCATCGTCCCACATTTTTTTGGGTGCAGCGGCTTGTGCAAGCAAATATGTTTGTAGGGGCGAAGCATGACCTCGGTAAATATGGGATTATAACTAATAATTTATATGCGGTCATGCGAGAGTCCTCTTCAAAAACCAGATGCACCCCATAGATTCTGCTTCCAAGCACTCCCACTCAGCATTTTCTGCTGCTATATCCGTGTCGATTTGGTCTTTATTCGCAAAATAGTAGGCTAATGCCCCATGAATTTGTGCTAAAGTCAAGTGCGGTATTTCATCAATGATTTGTTGTGGAGTCATCCCGGCATTAAAATCAATAGCAATGTTTTATACTGTAATTCTAGTTCCTGCAATTCGCGGGCGGCCGCCGCAAGTTCCCGGCGTGCTGACAATTAGCGTTCCAATATCAACGGCAGTTGTCATATTTACCTCGATTGAGTTAAGTTTAATTTATTGTAATGCAGCTTCATTTCTACCCGATCGCACTTTCGCAACATTAACCAATGCCCTTAGCACCTTTGTTTCCTGTCGTTCATCCCATTCTCAAATCGGCTTTTCCCAAATGTCTGTGGACGGGAGATATCAACAGCCGAGAAATTGCCCTAACATTTGACGACGGGCCGCACCGGCTGCACACACCTCAATTGCTAAAAGTTTTAGATAAATACGACATCAAAGCGAGTTTTTTCTGGCTGGGTTTTTGCGTGGACAGGCATCCAGAAACGGCTAAAGAAGTATACGATCGCGGACACTGGATCGGCCTCCACGGCTACCAGCACGTATCGTTTGCCAAACTCAAAACTCACGAACTCAAACTAAGTTTAGCAGACACGCAAAAAGCAATTAGCAAAGCTTGCGATTTAGACCCAAAATTAATCCGCGACGTGCGGCCGCCAAACGGCATTTTTACGCCGCGAACATTAGAGTTATTGCAACAGTGGGAATATCGCCCGGTAATGTGGAGTGTTGTCCCGGAAGATTGGGTGCGGCCGGGGGTGATGAAAGTTACGAGTCGCGTCGTGCAGCAAACAGAAAATGGTTCAATAATTGTACTGCACGACGGTTATTGCGGCGGCGAAGATGTGGCGACTTCTGCTGATAAAATTATTCCATTGCTGTTGTATAAAGGTTACAAGTTTGTAACAATCGATCGCCTTTGGCAACAAATTTCTGCCTGATGGCGTCAGTGCGATCGCTCCTGGAAACTCAAAAATCTGGTTTTAAACGGATATTAAGGGTTTCAGCAAGTATTGCGATCGAAAAACCCGGTTTATGTTCAAAAGTTCAATTTAGGAAAGAGGACGCGAAGATGGCACTAAAAGCAGACACTTTTTATAACCCGTCGCGCTTGGTAGGAGACGACACATCGAAAAATGTTACGCTTTTCGTGGGACAACTTGTTAATTTTTCTGGGGGAGGCTGGTTGTTGGGCGGAGAGGATACTGTAACGGGTTCCTCAGATGCAGAATTGATTCTAGGGAATGCTGGTGACGATCACATTTTTGGCAATGATGGCAACGATTCACTTTATGGCGGCAAAGGCGAGGATTTGCTGGTAGGAGAAAATGGCAACGACTTACTCAAAGGCGAAGTAGGCAACGATTCTCTCATCGGTTTGACAGGCGACGACATTTTGCGGGGAGGAAAAGGTAATGATGCACTGTTTGGCGGCTTCGGCAACGATACTCTCAACGGCGATATTGGTGTAGATACTCTCACCGGAGACGAAGGCAATGACGTATTTGTACTCACAAATAAACTCGGCGGTTCTACAGTTGCTCTAGCAGATACTATTACTGATTTTGACAAGGGCGAGGATAAAATTGCCTTAGCAGAAGGGCTTCAGTTTGAAAATCTCAGAATTTTGCCCGACTCTCAAAATCCAAACGATACTGTAATTCAGCAAAATACAGGGGAGTTTTTGGCAGTTTTAAAAGATGTTAGCAGCAGCACTTTAGCTCGATCGGACTTTATTGTTCCCGGCACGTTAGCCTTTAGCACCAATGATTTCATCACCAATGAAAGCAGTGTTTCCAAAACTGTCACCGTGACTCGCACAGACGGCAGTGACGCTGCTGTCAGCGCTACAGTAACGCTGGATTATCCCAATCCATTTGTTGGGGCCAGCCTGCGGCCATCAAACTTAAATGCTGCCTTTTTTCCAGTCAAGTTAGGTACAGTCAATTTTGCCGCTGGAGACACTACACCTAAAACTGTTAATATTCCTTTAGTCGATGATGAAATTCGTCATTATCCTCGATCGGCTTTGCTGACATTGACCGAACCTACGGGCATCACCAATATTAGCACGCAGAATACAGCTACATTAAAAGTTCTAGACGATAGTAACCCACCCTCTCCGATTGAAACCTTCACTTTCGTCAATGCGATCGCAGCCGACGGCGATCGACTGCTCTTCGGAGGCATCGCCCCTTTTGTAAAATCTGCAGGATCTGCTAGCTTGTTGGATACCAATACGGGGAAATACGTGCAGTCTTTTTTTCCGCCGGGGCCGGGATATCCTGTTGTTGTATTTGGCACTCAAGTCGCTCTAGCTAACAACAAAGCCCTGATTGCATCTGACTACAACCAATCATATCTGTTTGATACGAATACAGGTGGCTTACTCCAAAGCTTCAGCACTGACAATACCAAACTTTCTAACTTGGACGCTGCTAGAAAAGTCGCCTTTGTTGGTAACAACGTTCTGATTTCTCCCCCTCCAGACTTACCTTTCAGTTATCAAGAAGTGGCTCCTGCATACGTGTTTGACTCCAATACAGGCGCGCTACTCCAAAGTTTTTTCAGTCCCATCCCGAGAAATCTTTTTCCGATCGAATATGCAAGTGCTGTCGGAAACAAAGTTGCGATCGCAGGCTTAACAGACAAACCGTCCATTAATGCAGCAGTTTATCTGTTCGATAGCATCACCGGTCAACTTCTCCAGACTTTACCAAGCCCAGATCCTGGAGACGGCAGCTTTACTTTCGGCAAGGCGATCGCAGCAGTTGGTAATGATGTTCTCATCGGAGCGCCATTTGCCGATAGCGGTAGGGGTGCAGCGTACCTGTTTGACGGCAATACAGGCTCATTGATCCGAAAATTTTCCAACCCAAACCAACCCGATTTCAACTTATACACAAACGATGGTTTCGGAGGTAGTTTGGCAGTTACAGACAGTGAGATTCTGATTGGAGCCAGCTCTTACGAGTCTCAAGGCGCTGTATATCGCTTTAACAGTACAACAGGGAACTTGATAGAGACTTATTTGGGTACAGTTCCACCAGGAGCAACTTTATCCTTTCCGCCTACAACAGTTCTAAGAGTTAGTTCCTTTGGGGATAACATCGCGATCGCAGGTGACAAAGTTGCTATCACCTATATTATTCCACGCTTCCGTGTATCAGGCGCTACTGCTGCTTTGTTTTAGCAGAGATAGTCAGAAACGAGGGTTTTTTACAATAGGAATTACGCATTCCCACCAAAGAAACCGGGTTTTTCACCTAATTTGAGGGCTACAGCCAAAGATTTTCGTAAAAAAAGCCGGTTTCTTTAATATGAGTGCATAAGTGCTGTAGGTTTTGGTATATTTGCGAATTATGAGGAGGCTGTGGTATGGTTCGATCGCACAAACGTCAAGCTGTCATCGCTTTAGTGGTAGCCCTGGGGATAATCATCGGCAATTTAGTGTTTCCCGGCTTAAATGTAGCGCCAGCATTGGCAGAAGCCAAATTTAAAGATGTTAAAGACCATTGGGCTCAAGCCTGCATAGAAGAATTAGCCGAGAAAAAAATCATCAGCGGCTATTACGAAGACGGCACTTTTCGCCCGAACCGCCCCGTCAGCCGCGCTGAGTTTGCAGCGATGCTGCGGAGGGCTTTTCCTGATGCCAAAACCGTCCGGAATCCGATCGACTTTGCAGATATTCCCACGAATTACTGGGGTTATAAAGCAATTCGAGAAGCATATCAAACGGGTTTTATGTCCGGTTCCAGTGGTAGTATTTTTAACGCGACTTTGAACATTCCCCGCTGGCAGGTTTTGGTCGCCTTAAGCAGCGGCTTGAAATATACGCCTGCTGGTTCAGCGCCTGAGATTTTGAATGCGACTTTTGAAGATGCGCGAGACATTCCCGAATTGGCGAGAAATGCGATCGCCGCCGCCGCCGAAAAACAACTTGTGGTCAACTATCCCGCCGTCAAACAGCTAGAACCGACACGCAATGCAACGCGCGCCGAAGTAGCAACTTTTCTGTGTCAGGCGATCGCCAAACCCGGCAAAACAGCCTTAGTTCCCTCGCAATACATCGCGCAAGTTCCGCCGAATATCGGCCCGCCGAGAACCACAGAAATCTCGGAGTTTGGGAAAGTTAGGGCAGAAGTGTCTTTTGTCAAAGAAGCAGAAAATGCTAAAAATATCCGCATCAAAATTATCCGTGACGGTAAAACGTTACTAGAAGAACCAGTGCTGATTCCCACTCGTTCTCTAGCAGACAATCCCGACAAAAAAGCCAGCGACGAAGTATCCGAAGGGCGTTTGTTATCCGTGCGAATCCGCGATTTGGACGGCGACAAGGAACCGGAAGTGCTGGCAGATTTAGTCTCAATTAAAAGCGGCGTCCGCTGCTGCAATTATTCGTTTATTTACCGCTACGACTCAGCCGCGAAGAAATACACTCACATCAAGCATTTTTGGGGCAATGTGAGTTACGAAATTGTCGATTTTGGCAAAAATGATATCCCGGAGTTCAAGAGTCTGGACGGGCGATTTGCTGAGGCTTTTACCAATTATGCGGATTCTCGCTTACCGCTGCAAATTTGGCAGTACCGGCCAGGTAAAATGGAAGATGTTACGAAGCAATATCCGGTGGAAGTATACACCAATGGTGCTGAGTTGTGGCTGGAATCTCGGAAGCGATCGAGCGAAGATGCAGAGGTAAAAGGCGTGTTGGCGGCCTTCATGGCGAGCAAGTATGTCGCGGGCCAGGAGGCAGAAGGTTGGCGGTTGTTGGAGGGAGTTTATCAAGGGCGCGATCGCACTCAATTCTTTGGGAAGTTGCGCGAGTTTTTGGTGAGCACTGGTTATGCGAGTAAGTAGGTTTGGATTTTTTTAACCGCAGATGAACGCGGACAAGCGCGGATAAGATGTAGGGTGCGCTAGGCGCACCTTAACTGGTTAATTATCTCAATCATGGATGCAAATGACACTCTCATGGTGGCTAATTTTTAGGTACGTAGTTGCGCTTCAGCGCTCTTATATATATAATACAAGAGCGCTGAAGCGCAACTACGTACCTTATATTTAATATGACAGTTGCATCTAGGACTTTATTTATTTTGCTTACCATTCAAAGTCTCTCTGCACATATTCGGCTAATTCTCGATTGTGCGGCTGAAAATATTCGCGCAGTCGCTGACAGACAACATCATTCGCGGGCTGATAATTCCCACCGTTATATTGTTTGTAATCGCTGAGTTGATGATCTGGTAAATCTAAAAAATCAAAGACTTGGCTGAGTGTCGCAGCCGGATTTGCATAAAATTCTTCACTCTGCAATATTAAAAACTGTTCCCTGGGAAAAAGATTCATCCACTGTTTGAGACTGCAAGCATAAAGACTCTTATAAATATAATGACAATCTTTCCAATAACTTTTATCTGCTAAACTTGTTTCGGTAGCGTCTGCGAGTAATTGTAACTCGGCATCGATCGCCTTTTCAAACGTCCTGGATTCCGTTCCGCGCCTCACCAGCATTTGATAGTGCGACAAAGCGCGATCGACTGGATTTCGCAAAATCACAATCAGCTTAACTTTTGGCAAACATCCGTGCAATCTTGACGCAGCTAGCGGGTGAGTCAGATAAGTCGGAGTTGCTTCTCCTGTCAAAAAATGATGCGCGTCTATTGGCGGCGGAAAGTGCGCTTGATACCAAGCTAATCCTTTGTTGAAATGTTCTGAGAAGAAACAGATTTCTTTATTGGCAGCGGGTAAAATCTGAGGGTGTGCAGTGATATATTTGTAGAGAGAAGTTGTGCCGCACCTCGGAGAACCGATGATGATGAAATCGGGTTCGCACAATTGGGTTGAATTCCATTCTACTTGGGACAGTTCCGGGCGAGATGCTACAGTTTGCAAGCGGACTGCGGTTTGAAAAAGTGCGATCGACTCCTGGATTTTTCCCTGCTTGCTCAGCGCCACAGCCAAGTTAATGTAGGCTAAGGGAAAATTTGGCAAAATCTCGATAACTTCGCGGTACAGAGCCACCAAACCGTCAATGAGAGGAGAATCTTTGGGGAGGGGCGCGTACATTAACGGGAAGTAAGCGGCGGTAAAGTTTGGTTGCAGGAGAATGGCTTTTTGGTGACAGGCGACGGCTGCGGCAATTTGGCCGTTTTGTTGCAGGGCTTTTCCTAAATCGTAGTAAGCTGAGGGCGAATTGGGATTTTGGACGATCGCATTTTCGTAAAGCGCGATCGACTGTTGCAATTTCCCCTCTTCCTTTAGTGAATCTGCCACAGAACTG
This sequence comes from Microcoleus sp. PH2017_08_TRC_O_A, assembly GCF_020738665.1. Taxonomy (NCBI): domain Bacteria; kingdom Bacillati; phylum Cyanobacteriota; class Cyanophyceae; order Oscillatoriales; family Microcoleaceae; genus Microcoleus; species Microcoleus sp. PH2017_08_TRC_O_A. The sequence goes on along the minus strand of NZ_JAEQCE010000021.1, from coordinate 136,545 downwards.
TCATCAAAGTTCATACTGGAATCCTGTAATAACCGCGCATCATCACCTTAATATCTAAATGCTTCATTTGGGCCGTAGAAGCATCGTGAATCATATTTTCAGTCGGTGCAATATAAGCCTCACCCGGTGCAATTCTCAGCTTCACCACCGGATATTCTGGGTAGCGCTGCATAAACTGATAAGTTAACTGTCGCGTCCAAGGTTTCCCAATATCAGCACCAGAACATCCCAGCATTTGAAAAATGTCCATCTCCGTCAAATTCACAAACAAAAAATAACGGCTGTCCCGCCCTAAATTCACACAAATCCGATTAGTAGCCTCCTGCTTTTTATCCAGGGGCAGATTGTCCCAACTATCAGTATGCAAACCGTTGCGACAACCGCGTTTGTTATCAATTGTCGCCGTACTCAATCCCGGCTGTCGGCCTCCCATACCGCTGATAACTGGCGGCGAATCCGACAGACAAAAAGGCTTAAAATAGTCAATTAGTCGATCGAGTATCTGTCCGCATTTTTTCTGAGACTTAAACTCAGCCACCTGTAGGGGAGTGGTTAGCGAAGCGATAGCAGCATCAGCCAACAAAGCCAAAACATCCGCAGGTAAACGCACAATTCCGACACCCGCATAGTGGGGCGGCGGTTCGTCTGTCCAAAGCAGTGCCGACTCTGCGGGCGTCGGTTCCCTCCAAGGTTCTTTGGGCATAAAAGCACCTTCACAATACTGAAGGCTATCGGGCGAAGTGTCAACAGCTAGCTGCGTACCCGAACTCAGCCACACTCGGGGAATTGTGCACTCTTTTGTAGTTTCTAACTCCAGATTTTGACAGCGATAAATTACTATACTTTGACGGAGATTGCACATTATTTAATATTGCTCAATCGCACTTACTAAAAACCTGTTTGCAGCATCGAACTTTAGTCATATATTCCCTATTTGAAGTTCGTAGTAAGGACTTTAGTCCTATCTTCTAAGTTTCAGGTTCGTAGTAAGGACGGGAGCATCTCACTTTTGCAAAAAAGCAATTTCTTTACAGTGCGAGCGTCCCCGCTCGCGATCTATACTCGCGAGCGGGGACGCTCGCACTGTAAAATCAAAACATCAAAACTGAGATGCTCCCGTAAGGACTTTAGTCCTATCTTCTAAGTTTGTAAAGCAAGGACTGAAGTCCTGACTGCGAACTTTTTAAAGTTGGGAAATCTTGCTTAATGAGTGCAATGCGTGCAGTGAGTGCAGTGAGAACACATCGCCCCAACCTCAAACCCTTCAGCATTCGGGAACTGCCAGAGAGTTTGTGTTAAAGTTGTGCGATCGACATTCTGGCGAGGAACCGAAGAAAAAGTCAAGACGCGGGCTTCATCGTCTGTGCTTTCCACCAAAATTTCGCCCTCAGCAACCTTAATTGCATCTCGGTGCAAAATGCTGATCCCGAACATTCCAGTCATTCCCAATTCTGACAGTTTACCCGCAATTTCATTCAGGAATTCCGAGTTATTGACAACTGCTGCTGAGCGTTCAACTGCTGCCAAAACAGCTTCAGTAACGCGGACAAATTCTAAGGGAAACCAAACCCATTCGCCTGATGCTTGATTTTGTTCCACCTTCCACATATAAGGAATAGCATCGCCGTATTCTGCGGTTGGCTTGACATAAGCATTGTTGCCATCAAACTCTTCAACCAACCTCTCGTTATCCGAGAGGTCAAAGTGTTTGTGAAGCAAGCAGATGCCCACCTGTTTTTGCAAGCCGTGACTGCGGATGATAGCACCGAGTTCGGTCATGTTGTCTTGGGCTTGTTCCAGCAGGTCTCTTGCCGTGAAAAAATGCTCTAAACTATCGAAAACATCTGGCTTGTAAGATGTCAGCATACAGGTTTAGGTTCCTTCTAAATATTCACTAAGTAGACGATATTTAACTTTTGCTCAAATGTCAACTAATTGCTCGCTATTCGCAGATTAATCTTTCTTATGCGTGAATATACCGGGATTTTATGAAAAATACCAAAACCTGTTGCTGTTTTAGAGCCTAAGCTAAAATAAATATAAAATATCAGATCTAAAATCACTTAAAATGGTATATTCACCTGCTCCTTGGCACCTGCAAGGTTATGCTGTTCAGACTTTGCAATTGGTAGATGTAGCACGAGTGCGCCCCTTGGTTCCCTCTGAGTTAGAAATTGTCTGTTTATTGCCAGGAAAAACGCTAGGTGGCATTTATATATCCTCCTACGGGCTGGGTTCCGTGATGGAGTACAATGAGTTAATTGTAGTTAGCGCGATCGCCAGTTATGCAGGAAAATGGGGCGCTTGGATTTCGCACATCTACGTAGACAACCCTAACTCAGTAGCTGGCGGGCGCGAAATTTGGGGACTTCCTAAAGAATTAGCTCAGTTTAGTTGGGAAGGCAGCGATTCAGTAAAAGCATCACCGCTAGGCTACCGCGTCACAGTTAGCCAAGGAAATCTGCAACTGTGCAGTCTCAATTACAGCAAACAAAGTTTTGGATTTCCCCTACCTTTGAGCGGAAATATTTTTAGCGCCGATCGCACAAATTTGCTAATGTTTAAAGGAGAGTTCCAGTCTCGCATCGGCTTTATCAAAGGCGAAGTAGAAATCTCTGAAGAGAGTCATTTTGCCAATCTAAATTTAGGTCAGCCATTGCTCGCAGTTGGCTGCGAAGAGATGCATTTAATTGCAGGTGCGCCGAAACTTGTAGGGAACATAGCTGCTGAATTCACTTATTAGCTGGAATCGGTAGGTGGGCAATATAAATATATAGCGGCTATCAGAAAGATGAGGTACGTTGTTGGGCTTTAGCCCTCTTTGTCTGGGAGGTTATGTAAGCTGTCAGTCATACCTCATCTTTCTGAGAACCGCTATATAGCCTTTCTTAAAAAGATGAGGTACGTAGTTGGGCTTGGGCCCTCTTCGTTTAGTGGTTATATAAGCTGTCAGTCATACCTCATCTTTCTGAGAACCGCTATATATCTTTTGCAAAATTCCTTTTAATCAAATTTTGGAACGGGCAAGATGCCCGTTCCACAAAAAGAATTTTTTCTGTGGAACGGGCAGAAGAGCCCGTTCCTAGCTATTTTTGCAAAAGGTTTAATGCCCACCTTACTTTACTCAAATTAAATGCCAGCGCCCGGAGCGACTTGGGCACCCATTTCTAAAACTGTACCGCGCAGGAAATCAATTTGCTCTTGAAAGTCCATGCCTTGAATCTTTCCTAATAAAGCTTGTCCAGCTTCGGGAAGTTGATAGTTAGGAGGCACGGGAATAATAGTTCCTTCATCCATTACCACCTTCTAAAGTAGGGTTCGTAGTGAGGACTTCAGTCCTTCTTAATTTTTGCGGACTAAAGTCCTCACTACCAACTTTCTACAGTAAGGTTTGTAGTGAGGACTTCAGTCCTTATTAATTTTTGCGGACTAAAGTCCTCACTACGAACCTTTTTTTACGTAGGAACCGAGATAATAGGATTTCAAAGAAAATAGGCTGGAACACAGCCAGCCTAGAATCAGGAGAACTTTAATGGAAACTTGTGGAAATTCTAGCTAAACAAACCCGAAATACCGCCGACTGCTATTGCTCCAGCCAATGCCGAAACCACCACAGAAGTTAGAGCCGTACCGAACAACCACCAAGCAGCAGTTGCGGCGGCTTCCCGCGCATCTTCTGCTTGCTGTTTGGTCTTGTTCTTGATCTCTTTAATCCGTTTTTTGGCTTCAGTTTGCAGGCGTTCGGCGCGCAATATAACGCTGTCCCGGGCTCCTTCCATTTGGTCAACAATTCGGTGAGCGTCTGTCTCGGAAATATCGGAACGAGAACTCAGTAGCGCTACTAAAGTACCGCGATCGAATTCACCCAAACGCTGTTTAATCGCGTCAAATCCGGCCTGCGGATCGTCAAATACTTTGCGGAAGTCCCGCTTGATTCCTTCGTAATTGAGCTCCGGCCGATCGAGCGAATTGAGGTAATCCCGGATTTTTGAGAAAATACCGTCAATTGTTGACTGGAACTTGTCTTGTACCATTTGAATTTGTTCGACAAACTCGTTGCGGACAGATTCAATACGATCGGCAATTTGGTTCGCTTCCTCTTCGGAAATGTCTTCCCGCTGGGACAGCAAGGCTACCAAAGTACCGCGGTCAAAGTGCTTCAGCCGATCGCCCAAACTTTGCATCCCCGCTCCGGGTTCGTTAAACAGCAACTGCAAATCTCGCTTGATACCGTCAGGATTGAGCTCTTCCTTGTCCGTATTCCGCAAGTAATTTTCCAAACTTCCTTGGAAATCCTTGACAGTTTTTTGAGCGCGAGATGCCAAGCGGCGGGGCGATTTCACGATGCTGCGAATCGAATCTTGCACGCGATCGATCGTCCGATTGATTTGTTCTTCGCTCAAATCTTCGCGCTGCGAAAGCAACTTGACCAAGGTTTCGCGATCGACCTGAGACAGTCTTTCCCGCAGCGCCAAGGCACCTTCTTTCGGATTTTCAAACAATTTGGTCAAATCCCGATTGATGCCTTCAGGATCGAGTTCTTCCAGGTTAGTATGGCGCAGGTACTCGCCAATTTGGGCAGTAACTTCCTCGTACTGCTGCTTAGCTTTATCTGCCACAATTTGCGGTGCGTGGATAATGTTGTCGCGCACGGATTCGATTTTGTCGATCGCCCCATTTACCTGTTCTTCGCTGAGATCTTGGCGCTGCGACAGCAGTTGCACCAGAGTATCGCGATCGAATTGAGACAAGCGTTCTCTCAGCGCTTTCAAACCAGCTTGCGGGTCGCTTAACAGCGTTTGAAACTCGCGCTCGATCGCTTCAGGATTGAGTTCTTCCTTATTAGTATTGCGGAGATACTCTTCTACCTTTTGGCGCACTTCTTGCGCTTTCGATTTCGCTTGCTCTTGCAATTCTTGTGCTTTGGAAATTACGCGATCGCGCGAACTTTCGAGCCGCCCGATTAACTGATCCGCTTCCTCGGGGCTAAAATCTTCCCGCTGGCCGAGCAATTGTACCAGAGTATCGCGATCGAAGTGTGACAGGCGATCGCGCAAAGCCTCAAAACCAGCATCGCGATCTTCCAACAGCGCTTGGAAGTCCTTCTCGATACCTTCAGGATTCAATTCTTCCTTGCCAGTCGATCGCAAATAATTCTCAATCCGACTACGCAAATCTTGAGACTGTTCCTCACCAGCAGCACCTTGCACAATTTCCAGAACTTCTTGGCGCACGCTTTCAAGCTGTTCAGAAATTTCCGCAGCCTGTTCCGGACTGAAGCCCTCACGGCGCCTCAGAATGCCTGCAAAATACTCAGGATTTAACATCTCTAACTGGCCCAAAACAGCTCCCGGAGAAGCTTCGGCATCGTAAATAACATCCCTAAATTCCTGCTTGATAGTTTCTCGGTTGAGATGCCAAGGTTGAGCATTTAGCAAGTAATTTTCCACATCAGCCTTCGCTGTATTGAAAGGCAGCGCAGGCACTTTGTCGCCCACCTTAGAAGCCAAAGATTTAGCTTTTTCCTTGCCTTTTTCAGTCAATTGCTGCAACTGACCAGAGATTTTTTCCACATCCAAATCCGACAAATCCGTCCGCGACAAAACAGTGCCGACAAGAGCTTCCACACCCAACAGCATCGCGCGCTTCATGCCGCTGCTGGATTCTGATTTGTTTTCCCGAGTTTCCAGAATTTGAGATAGCTTGGCATTGAGTTCATCAGACTTCAGCAAATCTGGAGCCGCAAACTTGAGAAAATCAACCAACTCTAAATTCGGGTCTTTCTTATCTTGCTGCTTGCCGAAAGTTTGCTTCCAAACACCTTCGAGTTGGTCGGCAACTTGATTGATTTCTTCCTTAGAAAAATCGCTGCGGCTGCTAATTAAATCCACAAAAGTCTGGCGGTTAACATTCTTCAGAACATCGCTTCCCGCCAGAGATTTGATATCAGTATCGCCCAGCAACTTTTCAAATTGACCGCGAATTTCCTTAACATCCAGCTTCGGTAACTGCAAAGAACCGACATAATCTTGGATGGTTTCGCGAATGCTATCCGGGTCTACAGCCGAGCCCAACTCGCGGCGGACAGCAGCCACAGACGCCTCTACAGTGTTTACCATTTGGTCGCTAGCCATCTTGCCGCCGATCGCAGAACCAGCAGTACCCATGACACCTTGAATGCCGGAAAAAGCAGTTTTAATCAAGGAACCAATCATCGAACCGACGGCGCTAGAACCGAGCCATACCAGCGTTAAAAAGTACGCCGACCAAATGACCACACCAATAATTGCCGCTCCATCTACCGAGGCAATTGAAGTTAGTTTGACCGCCAGAAAACAAGCTAAGAATAAAGCTAGGTTAACTGTGACTAAAATCCAACCGCCGACCAAGCCTTCGATCTTGCGAACTTTAGTGCCCAAACTTTCGGACTCATCATCGTCATCGTCGGGTAAAGCCTCGTCCCAGTTGGAGATTTTAGCAGCGATCGAGAAATTTGTTAACAGGAATTGGAAGCCAAAAGCCATGATGACTCCGGCGATTAATGCCACAAAAAACTGAGGGCTCAGAAACATCAGCCCTCCGAGATCGGGGTGGTCAAACGGGACATCTATTTCTATTGGCATTTGACCAATATTGAATTTGGGACTGTACAGCGACATTAATAACTCGCTTTCAAACATAAATTACCTCCTAAAGTTTGATGCCGAATTAGGCATATTGAAATCTGCCCCTAACTTTTAAGTAGGGGATTTGCAACTTTTTAGATGGTGGTTTGTTTCGTCAGGCTTTATCTTAAGGAAGCCTTGATTCGTGCAATCCGGATGAGTAGTAAATCAGTTCTCTAGTTATGTCATCCTTACTGCTGATTATGGCTCTTGAAGCTGAAGAATAAATCCCTCTAAAGTCAGAAATGGTTTTTTTTGTGAGTGATAGCAGCAGAGTTCGCCCAAAAAAGGCAAGTATGTTTGTAGGGGCGAAGCATGACCGCAGTGAATATAAGATTATAACTAATAACTTATATGCGGTCATGCTTCGCCCTCTTCAAAAACCAGATGCACCCGGCAAGTTTGAAGCGGGGGCGATCTATAGTAGTAAGGTACGATGCGGCGCACCCTACATATCGTAGAGTGCGCTCTATAGTTAGGATTCCGTTTGATTTTTCCGGGAGAAAACGAGCTAGTAATTCCGGGCGATCGAGCTGCATAATCAGTCGTATGATTTCAAGAGGTTCAAGTTGAATCAAAGGCTCAATTATTGGGGCTAATTCTTCATCGATTTCGCCAAATCTTACTTGTAATATACTCTCAAGAGTCTCGCGTTTACTTTGCTGAATACCTTGCTGAATACCTTGCTGAATACCTTGCTGAGTTGCTTCTTCAAGCCGTTTTAAATAGAGCGGTGACAGTTCCATAATTAACTCCCGATCTTCTCGATCTATGTCTTGGCGGACTTCTCATATCGTTCGCAAGTTGTACAACAATTCTAACGCGTTCAACCGAAACAAATTATCAGACGGTAATTCTCTCAATTCGGTAATAGCTTGCTTTTGCACGTTTCCCTTCCCCAAAACCCTAAGCCACAGCGTTTCGGGAGTGCGGGGGAGTTGGTGAATAGCAATGATTGCTGCTTTCAGAGACACATTCAAAAAATAAACTCCACTTACCCAATTTTCAGGTTCAGAAGTCGCCCCAAATCCAGCTAGCATCGCATCGGAAACAGTCGGCGACAGTATCCAGAGTTGGGGCAAATCAGCCTCTGCAATCTGGGTATTATCTCTAGTGGCGACTCGTTCATATTCAGCATGGACATCAAAGAGTTTACCCAGACAACTGCGAATTTCTCCGGTTTGCACAGGACTGCGGAATGGTTCAATTACAGCGGGTTTTGCTGCAATTTGACCCAGAATGCCGAGGGCTGTGGGTTCTACATCAGGTTCCGCTTTTGGGGCAAAGAAAACGTCAATCTGCCTCACTTCTCCAGCAATGTCATGGCTGGTTGCGACATTACCGAGAGGGGTTAATAGTTCTTTGAGATATTGTTTTGCGAATTGATCGTGAATGAATCTGGTTATGAGAATTATCAGCTATAAACTGTTTAAAAACCTCACGGGCAACTATCAACTAAGAGAGGGTTCTCACGGGGGCACTGCCCCTACCTGTCAACGGGAGCATCTGTGTTTTGCATTTATAGTGCGAGCGTCCCCGCTCGCGTATTGTACAGTACGCGAGCGGGGACGCTCGCACTATGAATAATAAAAAAATGCTTTTTACAAAACTGAGATGCTCCCCCTGTCAACTATCAACTGTCAACCGTCAACTGTCAACTGTCAACTATCAACCGTCAACTGTTTGCAGCATTTCCCCTCACAGTTGCGCCGGCTGCGAATACAGCCGTACTCCTCAAAACGTTCGCTGTGTTTGCGAACAGTAGGATAGGCTACCAGATGTAAAGGAATTCCGATTAATTTGTACAGCAATCGACCAGCAGCATGAAGAATATCCCAAATTTCGCTTAAGTTAGGTTCTCGCACAAATTCTCCAATTTCATCTTGTAATGCAATCCACTGAGATAGGAGAGTAGGATGGTGACAATTATCAAATGCTGCCATACCTTTTTGATAATTTTTCCAAAGTTTATTCATAGATTTCATCAAATCAGGCTGAGTTCTGATAATATCAGAAGTTAATCTGAGATGACAATTATCCGGTATTTTAAGGAAATCAGCCAATGCGACTCTCTCAAATGCTTTTCGTCACCCTGCGGGAAGACCCCGCAGAAGCAGAAATCCCCAGCCACAAACTATTACTCCGTGCTGGATACATCCGACGCATCGGTAGCGGTATTTACGCTTATCTCCCTTTGATGTGGCGAGTTCTTAAAAAAGTATCCCAAATTGTGCGCGAAGAAATGGACGCTACCGGCGCTCAAGAATGTCTCCTCCCGCAACTGCAACCGGCCGATTTGTGGCGGGAATCCGGCCGCTGGGATACCTACACTCAAGCTGAAGGTATTATGTTTGCTATGAAGGATAGGCAGCAGCGAGAAGTTGGACTGGGCCCGACTCACGAAGAGGTAATTACTACAATTGCTAAGGATATGATTCGTTCTTATCGGCAATTACCCGTACATCTCTATCAAATTCAAACTAAGTTTCGTGATGAAATTCGCCCGCGTTTTGGGTTGATGCGCGGTCGCGAATTTATTATGAAAGATGGCTATTCTTTCCACACGAGTGAAGAAAGTTTGAAGAAAACTTATCAGGATATGGCTCAAGCTTACAGCAATATGCTGCGCCGATCGGGCTTGGAATTCCGAGCGGTAGATGCTGATTCTGGTGCGATTGGCGGCTCTGGTTCTCAAGAGTTTATGGTGCTGGCAGAAGCGGGTGAGGATGAAGTTCTATATACTGAAGATGGTCAGTATGCTGCTAATGTGGAGAAGGCTGTGTCGATGCCTGCTGATGCCCAAGCTTCGCCTTTTGCAAGTTTTGAAAAGCGGGAAACGCCGGGAACTGAAACAATTGCTAAACTTTGCAAGTTTTTGAATTGTTCTCCGACGCAAGTTGTCAAAAATGTGCTTTATCAGGCTGTTTATGATAATGGTATCACAGTCTTGGTGTTGGTAAGCATTCGCGGTGACCAAGATGTGAATCAGGTAAAGTTGCTGAATGAATTGACAAAGTTAGCGGGAAATTATCAAGCTAAAACAATCCTATTTTTGACTGTTCCTGATGCGGAAGCTCAGCGGAAATGGGCGGCTAAATCTTTGCCTCTGGGTTATATGGCTCCGGATGTTGCTGATGATTATATCGCTGGAAGTAAGGAGGTAAATTCTAAGTTTTTGCGTTTGGTCGATCGCACTGCCGTCGATCTAACAAACTTTGTCACTGGTTCTAACGAGTCAGGATACCACGTGGTCGGCGCCAATTGGGGTAAAGAATTTCCTCTGCCAGCAACGGTTGTGGGCGTCAGAACTGCTAAAAAGGGCGATCGGGCGGTGCACAATCCCGAACAAACTTTGCAAACCGCCAGAGGCATCGAAGTCGGCCACATCTTCCAATTAGGCACCAAATACTCGCAAGCCATGGGCGCCACCTACACCAGCGAACAAGGCGAAGAAATGCCCTTTATCATGGGCTGCTACGGCGTCGGCGTGTCGCGGCTGGCTCAATCTGCGGTAGAACAATCCTACGATAAAGACGGAATAATCTGGCCAGTGGCGATCGCGCCGTATCACGCCATCATTAGCATCCCCAATATTTCCGACGCCCAACAAGTAGAAGTCGCCGAAAAACTCTACAATGAACTCAACCAATCCGGAATTGAAACCTTACTAGATGACCGCGACGAACGAGCAGGAGTTAAATTCAAAGATGCAGATTTAATCGGCATTCCCTATCGCATTGTTCCGGGTCGTTCGGTGAAATTAGGGAAAGTTGAAGTTGTGGAAAGAGCAACTCACAAAGCCCATGAAATTCTGATTGAGGAAGTCAATTCTACTTTAAAACAGTGGATTGATGCTGCCATCAAATAAGTTTTTGTAACGGTAATACCAATTTAATGTGAAGTTGCATATATCTCGATCCCCTAAATTCCCCTGGTGGGAGGGGGGACTTTGACCGGAATCTTGTCCCCCCCTTAATTAAGGGGGGTTAGGGGGGATCGGATTCGGGAGTAGCCTCACAAAAAATTGGTATAAGGTGCTTGCTGCACCTACATTGAGGCTAGCAAGGTGCGCGCAGCGCACCCTACATAAACTTATATAAAACTTAAAACTCGACATGAATCTGAACCTAAATCAGTTTCTTCGATTCCCTCAATCCCGAATAGGGCGCTACTTAGCCCAAGTAACTCTCGTGGCGATCGCTTACGCCGTGGGGGCGAGGCTAGCATTTGCAATTCAAGGTGTCAATCCCTTTGCTTCCTCGGTGTGGCCGCCCGCAGGAATTGCACAAGCCGGACTTTTATTGTTTGGCCCAAAAGCCTGGCCTGCGATTGTTTTGGGTATATTTTTCCTCAATTTAGTTAACCCAAGCGAACAGATATTTGCAATTTGGGTGGGAGGCAACGTAGGAGCAGTTTTGCAAGCTGTTTTTGCAGCCACTGTGCTGCGCTGGCTGGGGTTTCGTCCGTCTCTAGAACGTTTGAAAGATGTAGTTAATTTAATTTTATTGGGCGGTTTAGTTTCTACTCAGATTAGTTGCACTATTGGCGCGTTTTCCATATATTTAGCTGGCAAAGTAGATTGGGCAGAATACTGGTCGCTCCGGTGGAATTGGTGGCTGGGAGATGCAATGGGAGTTTTAATTTTAACTCCTTTGATTTTAATATTTTTGCGTCCTAAGGCAACCGCCGATCGCTTAAAAAGACAAACCGAACTCCCTAAAAATTATTTAATTTGGCGGGGAGTATGGTTAATATTATTAATTGGGGTAAGCTGGCTTGTCTTTGAGTCAAAAAATGAAGCTTCTATTTCTCGCTATCCCCTGGAATATTTGCCGTTTCCTTTGATAATTTGGGCGTCGCTCCAATTCGGTCAGCGGGCCGCTGTCTTAGGATCGTTTCTTGTGTCAAGTATCGCAATTTTTGGCAGTTCTCACGGATCTGGGCCATTTATAGCTAAAGCCGAAAATATTAGTCAGGCTATCTTATTTTTACAAGCTTTTATGGCGGTAGTTACGATTACTTCGTTGTTATTAGCCGCGACGGTAGCCGAACGCGCGGAGGCAGAAAAATCTCTGCGAGTAAGCGAAATTAAATATCGAGAATTGGTGGAAAATGCTAACAGTATTATTGTCAAACTATCTCCCGACGGCACGATTACTTTTTTTAATGAGTTTGCAGAAATATTCTTTGGCTACAATCAGGAAGAAATCCTGGGGAAAAGTGCTGTGGGAACAATCATTCCCATGAGCGACATCGAAGGGAATAACTTAGAGTTGGTTTACAATCAGATTTTACAAAATCCCGATCGCTTTACTAGCTATGAAAATGAAAATATTCGGCGTAACGGATCTCGCGTTTGGGTGTCTTGGGCAAATAAGCCGCTGGTTGATGCAGCAGGAGAACTTTTGGGCATCCTCTGCATCGGGACAGATATCACCGATCGCCGAAAAGCTGAAATAGAGCTGCTTCATCTGAACGAAAAGCTGGAAATCCGAGTTGCAGAGCGGACAAATGCCCTGAAACAAAGCGAACTTCAGCTACAGAAACAGAAATCGGCATTAATTGATTTAGCCAAAAATAAAGCGCTGAATCAAGGCGACTTAACCAAAGCGCTTCAAGAAATCACTGAAACTGCTAGCCGTACTCTGGAAGTTGCGCGATCGAGTATCTGGTTGTACGATCGCCCTAAATCCAAGATGGAGTGCCTGGATTTGTTCGATCGCGCCCTCAACCAGCACTCAGAGGGTATGGAATTAGCAGAAGCAGACTATCCTGTCTATTTTCAAGCACTCCGAGAAGAGCGCGCAATTGCTGCCTTTGACGCCCAAAAAGATTTTAGAACTAGAGAATTTGTGGAAGCTTACCTAATTCCGTTAGGCATCACTTCCATGCTAGATACGCCGATTCAGATAGGCGGAGAAACAGCAGGAGTCCTCTGTTTAGAACACGTAGGAATGCCGCGTTATTGGACTATCGAAGAACAAAGTTTCGCTGTTTCTCTAACAGACTCTGTAACTTTTGCAGTGGAAGCGCGAGAACGCCAGCGCGCTGAAGCAGCCCTGCGACAAGCTGAGGCAAAATACCGCAGCATATTTGAAAATGCGATCGTCGGCATCTTTCAAACTACTCCAGATGGAGAATATCTTAGCGTCAACCCAGCTTTAATTCGCATTTATGGTTACAGTTCCTGTGAGGAAATGCTGGAAAAGTTAACTGATATCAACCGCCAGCTATATGTAGACCCGGAACGCCGCGCCGAAGTCATCCACTTAATGCGAACAAACGGCAAAGTATCGGATTTTGAATCTCAAGTTTACCGCCAAGATGGCAGTATAATTTGGATTTCCGAAAATGCTTATACTGTCTGCGACATACATGGAAATTTGCTTTATTACGAAGGTACTGTCGAAGATATCACAACTCGCAAAGAAGCTGAGGCAGCTTTGCGTTTAGAACAAGAAAAATCTGATCGTCTCCTGCTGAACATTTTACCGAAACCGATCGCCGAAAGACTCAAACAAGACCAAAGCATCATCGCCGATACTTTTGCCGAAGTCACAGTATTGTTTGCAGATATAGTCGGTTTTACTCAAATTAGCTCCCAAATTTCTCCGCCGGAATTAGTTTCCTTGCTTAACGAGATTTTTTCGACATTCGATCGCCTAGCCCAAAAGCACGGATTGGAAAAAATCAAAACCATTGGTGACGCTTATATGGTAGTTGGAGGGCTGCCGATGCCCCGCAGCGATCACGCAGAGGCGATCGCCCAAATGGCCCTGGATATGCAGCAGGCAATTATTGACTTCAGCAATACCAACAATCAAGATTTCAGCATCAGAATCGGCATCAACAGCGGCCCGGTTGTCGCCGGAGTCATCGGCATCAAAAAATTTATCTACGATTTGTGGGGAGACACAGTTAACACCGCTTCCCGTATGGAATCTCACGGCTTACCCGGTCAAATTCAAGTTACATCTGCAACTTACGAGCGATTGCAGGACAAGTATTTATTAGAAAGTCGCGGCACCATTGAAGTCAAAGGCAAAGGCGAGATGAACACTTATTTTCTCACAGGAATCAAGTTATAAAATAAGGAAGATGAAAGAGGCAAAAAGGAAGAAGTAATAGTAGTTGTAGGGTGTGTCGCTAGTGAAAAAACCTCAATTTAAATCAATTTTTTGAGTAGCAACGCACCTGTGCTTAGCCCGTACAAACAAAGCCAACAATTCTATTTAAATAATTAAAAATTCCCTAATAGTTTTGACGGTTGGTATAGTTAGTTAAAAATATAAAAGTCACTATGAACCAAAACAAAAATCAATTTATGCGATTTATTCAATCTATAAATTGGCAATATTTAGGAAAAATAGCTGTCATTGCCTTTGCTTACGCTTTAGGAGCTAAAATAGCATCTTCAATCCCCGGCGTGAATAAATTAGCTACCTGCGTCTGGCCGCCCGCAGGAATTGCCCAAGCAGCAGTTTTATTATTTGGTCGGCGCCTTTGGCCGGGAATAGCTTTAGGCGTATTTTTTTACGAGACTCTCAACCTCAAAATATCCTTAATAAATGCAACAATTAGTGCTTTTTGCGGTTGTTTGCAAGCTTTATGTGCATTTACTTTGCTGCAACAGTTCAAGTTTCGCCCCTCACTGGATCGACTAATTGATGTAGTCAGTTTAATCTTTTGCGGTGCTGTAGTTGCCACTCAAATCAACTGCACTCTCGGCACGCTGCGGCTGTGTTTGACTGGTCTTATTGACTGGAGCGAATATTGGGAAATTCGGTGGAATTGGTATCTTGGAGACACCTTAGGAGTTTTGATTTTTACTCCGATGCTGCTAATCTTTTACCAAAAGATAGCGACACGCAATCAACAAAAAATTAAGATTAAAACACTTGTAAATATAATTTTATGCGCCATATGTTTGCTACTATTAATAATAGTCAGTTGGCTAGTATACACATCAAAAACTGATAGCAATCTATCCGGCTATCCCCTAGAATACTTGCCATTTCCGTTGGTGATTTGGGCAACCATTCAATTCGGTCAGCGCGGAGCTGTTTTAGCATATTTTATTGTATCCAGTATTGCCATTTGGGGAGGTTCTCAGGGATCTGGCCCGTTTATTACCAAAGCCATAAATATTAATCAAGCAATCTTATTTTTGCAGGCTTTCATGAGCGTAATTGTAATTACTTCGCTGCTGTTAGCTGCCACAGTAGCAGAACGCGCATCAGCAGAGGATTTGCTGCGGCAAAGCGAAGTTAAGTATCGGGAATTGGTCGAAAATGCTAACAGCATTATTTTAAAACTAGATACAGAAGGTAATATTACTTTTTTTAACGAGTTTGCACAGAATTTTTTTGGTTACAGAGAAGAAGAAATACTGGGAAAACACGCAGTTGGCACAATTCTACCCCAGACAGATACAGGGGGAAACGACCTGGCCGTGTTATTGAGCAATATTTTAAATAACCCGGAACAGTATACAACAAATGAAAATGAAAGTATGCGGCGCAGTGGATCTCGCGTTTGCGTATCCTGGGCAAATAAACCGCTGTTTGATGCGGCCGGAAAGTTCGCGGGGCTGCTGGCAATCGGTACGGATGTCACAGACCGCAGGCGGGCTGAAATTGCGCTTTGCAAGCTGAATGAAGAGTTAGAATCTAGAGTTGAAGAACGAACTAATGCTCTCAATGAAACTTTAAATGCACTGCGAGTTCAACAAGCACAGTCAGAACGGTTGTTGTTGAATATTTTGCCTGAAGAAATAGCAAATCGGTTGAAGCGGGGAGATAGCACGATCGCAGATACTTTTGCTGATGTTACTGTATTATTTGCGGACATCGTAGGTTTTACTCAATTGAGTGCGCGAGTTTCTCCAACAGAATTAGTTGCGTTGCTGAATGATATTTTTTCGACTTTTGACAACTTAGCAGAAAGGCACGGTTTGGAAAAAATTAAGACGATTGGCGATGCTTACATGGTAGTGGGAGGGCTGCCAATTACTCGCCCAGATCACGCAGAGGCGATCGCAGAAATGGCCCTGGATATGCAGCAGGCAATTATTGAATTCAGCAATACCCACAATCAAGATTTTAGTATCAGAATCGGGATCAATACCGGCCCGGTTGTCGCTGGAGTCATCGGTATTAAAAAATTTATTTACGATTTGTGGGGAGACACCGTTAACACAGCTTCCCGCATGGAATCTCACGGTTCGCCTGGGTGCATTCAGGTGACAGTGGCAACTTATCAGCAATTGCGAGAAAAGTATTTTTTTGAAAGCCGCGGTGCGATCGAAGTTAAAGGTAAGGGGAGGATGACTACTTATTTACTGAAATGCCGAAAATTCCTCTAATCCAGGTTTTTCTCTAAAAGTTAAAATTTCCTGGACGCATCAATGCCCAAGAAACCGGGTTTTTTATCTAAATTTAAGGTTATGATGCAGTGTTTATCTAAAAAAACCCGGTTTCTGCCTCAACTTTTTCAGTATATAAAAGTAAGGGCGATCGCACTTTTAATGTATACGATCGCCCTTTGCTCAACTAACAAGATTATTTAAAGCTTGTAAAGATTAATTCCAGCTTCCTTAGCCATAATTTCCAAACCCTTGTGCTCCAAGGTTTTAATCGCCTTCGTAGAAAGGTGTAACTTGACCCAACGCTTCTCCTGCGGCCACCAAATCCGCTTCCACTGCAAATTAGCGCCTTGCAACTTGTGAGTGCGGTGGTGCGAGTGAGAAACCGCAAAACCGTTGTTCGCCTTCTTGCCCGTTAGCTGACATTTCCGTGACATATTGCCCTCCAGACTACTTTTTTTTGATGCAGCCTTTTATTATATATCAACTGCGTAGAACCCCCCTAGCCCCCCTTGTTAAGGGGGGGACAAGAAAACCTCCGATCGCTCTCTCAGCAAGGGAAATCAACTTTTGCTTCCGCAGTTGGCTTGCGCTTGGGCTAAGGTATGTTGTTGGGCTTTAGCCCTCTTTCCTAATCTTATAAAGAGGGCTGAAGCCCAACAACGTACCTAGTTTGTATAAAACCACTCCCCCTTAGCAAGGGAGGGGGGTTAATTACATTGCACGTTCAGTCAATTTTGTCAAGACGTGGTTCGATCGCTCGACAAACTCCTGCATCCCTTCAGCATCGAAACCCTTCTGGGCCATCAAAGCCAAGTCATAAACGTGGTGACAAATCATGCTGGCCAACTGCGCCGAGGGAGACTCGCCGCCGCCTTGAATAATCGCACCCTGACTCAAATTAGCCAGATTTTGAATCAGCGGGTGAGACGTATTCACCAGCAAAACGTGTTCATCGGGGAATTGCGCTGCTTGCTGCTGCAAAAGCGCCGTCATATCGCGCATCCGGCGCAAAGCTTCTGGTAACAGGACGATCGCAGGTGGCGCCGCCTCAGCAGAGTCAGACTTCAAAGCTTCTGTGCGGATGTTTACTTTTGGCTTGTTGAGAGCATTTTGGAACAGTTCTTTAACTTGTTCGCTGCGAGTTTTATTAGTCGCCGGATCGACAATTTCGGCTTCTTTTTCTTTGTCAATTAGTGTGTCGTCGATGTCGGAATCCACCCGCGAGAATTTAACATCTGAGTATTCGCGTTCCAAGAAACTGATAAAGTGCGTGTCAATGAAAGAATCCATAAACAGCACTTCTAAACCTTGGCTTTTGTGCAGGGCGACGTAAGTTGCTTGTGACGCAGGTTCTGTGCAGTAAAATACGCGGTTTTCGTGGCGTTTTTGATTGCGTTCCAAATACTCTTTCAGCGTCGTGTAAGGTTGCGTCGAAGTAGAACTGTCCGATTTTGGAGTAACATCTTGCCACAAATCTCCGTCCTCAGTTTGCACCTGCACTTCTGGCGTTGCAATTTCTGGTTTTTCTGCTGTTGGTTCGTAGGTGCTGCGGTAGATTAAGATATCTTCGACTTGTTTTTTGAACTTATCATCGTTGAGAGATCCAAACTTGACAAAAGTGCCGATATCTTGCCAGCAACGGATGTATTCATCGCGGTCGTCGCGGTAAAGTTCTTTTAGGCGATCGCCCACTTTCTTCGCAATATAATCAGCGATTCTTCTGACTGTGCGATTGCTTTGCAAAGAACTGCGAGAAACGTTCAGCGGAATATCGGTACTGTCAATGACTCCCCGCAGCGGCATCAAGAATTTTGGAATAATTTCTTCGCAGTGATCGCTGACAAAAACTTGGTTGCAAAATAGCTTGATATTACCTTGGGTAACATCGACATCCGGCCGCAATTTGGGAAAGAAAAGAATGCCGTTGACAATGAAAGGATAATCTGTGTTCAGGTGTACCCAAAGTAGCGGCTCGTCTTGAAACGGATAAAGATAGCGGTACAATTCTAAGTAATCTTCTTTCTGCAAATTGCTGGCTGCTTCCCGCCAAATTGCCTTATGCTTGTTGAGTTCCTCTCCCTCAAATTTGATCGGAACTGGCATGAAATCGCAGTAAGTTTTGATTAGCTGCTTAATGCGAGTGGCTTCTACATATTCTAGTTCTTCGTCTTGGAGAGTGAGAGTAATCGTAGTGCCGCGTTCGGTGCGGGCGGATTCTGATAGTTCAAAAGCGGGTGAACCATCGCAATACCAATGTACTGCTTGTGCGCCTTCTTGGTAAGAAAGGGTGTCTATGTCTACTTTCTGAGCGACCATGAAAGAAGAGTAGAAACCGAGTCCAAAGTGGCCGATAATTGCGTCGTCGCCACTGCCTTGATATTTTTGAATAAATTCTTCGGCGCTGGAGAAGGCGACTTGATTGATGTATTTTTTTACTTCGTCGGCTGTCATCCCGATGCCGTTGTCGGTAATTGAGAGTGTTTTGTTTTCTTTGTCGATCGCAATATTGATTTGTGGTTCGCCAATGTCGCCGCTGTATTCGCCGGAACGGGAAACCATTTTGAGTTTGGCTATGGCATCGACGGCGTTAGAAATTAGTTCCCGCAAGAAGACTTCGTGGTCGGTGTATAGCGATTTCTTGATAATCGGGAAAATATTCTCGGTATGGATTGAGATTGTTCCCTGTTCTAAAACTGTCATAGATTTTCTCTCTGCTGACTGATGATTAATCACTATTTATTGATTTTGGGCGATCGCGCTACATATTGCCGAAGGGATTACCACAAAAAGATGATTCGGTTTTCCTCACATCTTGCACAATTCTCAATAAGCCTTTCACGGGCGGGCAGGATGCCCAACCCCTACTCCCCACAACAAGATTTAGTTTTTGTGGAACAGGCATCTTGCCTGTTCTTGAAAATGGTGCAAACTATCATCGGCGGGCAGGATGCCCACCCCACAACAAGATTTAGTCTTTGTGGAACAGGCATCTTGCCTGTTCTTGAAAATGGTGCAAGATGTCAGTTTTCCCCACATCATAGCTCACAAAGGCAACCGCAGGACAAAGGTGCTGCCACAGCCCAATTCGCTACGCGCGCTGAGGCTGCCGCGGTGTGCGCGGGCGATCGCGCGGGCGATCGCCAATCCGAGTCCCGATCCGCCGGTATGGCGCGATCGAGATTTGTTGACTCGGTAAAAGCGATCGAATATCCGCCCTAAATCTGCCGCCGCTATCCCAATCCCGGTATCTTGCACCTGAATTATCGCCTCTTGGTGAGTGCAATCTAAGATTACTGTGACTTTTCCGCCAGGGGGAGTGTATTGAATGGCGTTGACAATTAAGTTAGTAACCAGACGGTAAAGTCGATCGGCATCTCCGACAACATTCAATGGATGCTGTACGCGGATTTCGGATGTTAGCGCTACCTGGGAGGATCTCGCCAAAGCAGCCAATTCCTCGACTAAATCGCCCACCAAGTCGTTTAAACAACAAAGCTGAGGGCGATCCTCTTCGAGGGCTTCGCTAACGGATTTCACCTGAGAGTCCATCCGCGCCAACAGCAACAAATCAGTGACTAACTGAGTCAATCGTCGGTTTTGGCGATCGACAGTCTGCAAAATTTCCCGTGCTTCTTTCTCATCCAATTGTGGCATCAACAGCGCCGATTCTACAGTGGCTTGAGATGCCGCTAAAGGCGTTCGCAATTCGTGGGCAGCATCCGCCGTAAACTGTTGGATTTGTCGGTAAGAAGAATAAATCGGTTTCATTGCCAATCCTGCCAGCCACCAACTAGAAAAAACCACCAAAATTAACGCTGTCGGCAATCCTAACTTCAAAATTAATCTCACTGTACTGAGATAACTGTTGAAGTCTTGCAAGCTCCGTCCTACTTGAAAGTATCCCCAATCTTCCAGGGTGTTTGTGTGCAGTGATACAGAAATTTGGTGATAAATATTCCCTTTGCTGTCAGCGATTGTTTGCCAGTGTTGGGAGTTAAATGTCGGCGGCAATGTTTCGGGATAAGCGCCTGCTGTAGCAATCAATTTCCCAGAAGAGTCAAATAAACGAATATAGTAATAGCTTTGGTTGATAGCGCTTAAAATATGGCGATCGGCTAACTGTTCTTTAACGCCGTTAACTCCAATTACGCGGAGGTTTGGCAAAAGTTCATTGACGATTGGTTCTAGGCGTCCGGGTTGCTGTAGCTTGATTTCGAGGCTATCGTGGAGTGTCCCCGCTACCGATTCTAGTTCGCGATCGATCGCAATCCAGTGCGCGTGGGCGATCGCCTTATATACACCAAATCCCAACAAGCTTAAAATCAAACCCATGACTGCGGCGTAGGAAATCGCTAATTGCGATCGAGTGCGGTTAAATAGTTTATTTTGATTCACAATTCATGATTGGGTAATTGGTAATTGGTAATTGGTAATTGATTGGGATGATATTTTTTTATTTACCGCAGAGAACGCAGAGGACGCAGAGAAGGAGAAAAGAGAGAATTAGTAGAAGGGAGGAAAATAAATAGTCTTTTCTGAGTCCGCAAAGGCGGACTTTGTTTGTGTAAATGCGATTTCAACTTTTCTTAGTCCGCGGAGGCGGACATTGTTTGTGTAGACGCGGTTTCAACCGCCGAGTCTAAAAGTAATTTTGAAGGCAGAATTCAACTTTTCATCCGATATCCGACGCCGTGGACAGTTTCAATTAAGTTCGCACAGCCAACGGATTCGAGTTTGCGCCGCAGCAAGCGCACTTGAGCGGCTACTACATTGCTAAAAGTATCTGCGCTGGCTTCCCATATCTGATTCCGAATTTGGTCAGTCGTGACAATTTGGTTCGGATGTTTCATCAAATATTCTAACAATTGAAATTCTTTGTTAGTCAGCGAAATTGTTTGGTTGGTGCCGTTTTGATTGAGATAAAAAGCTGTGCGATTCCCGCAATCTAAGGCGAGATTTCCGATTTGTATCTGTTGGGGCTGTATTTGGGGCGATCGCCTTTGCAGCGCCCGCAACCTTGCTAACAGTTCCGCCATCCCGAAGGGCTTGACTAAATAATCGTCAGCCCCCGCATCCAATCCCGCCACTTTATCTTCCATCCTGTCTTTGGCTGTCAGCATCAAAACTGGCAAAAAACTATGTTTGGCGCGCAATCTTCGCAGCAATTCTATTCCCGACAATCCCGGAAGCAACCAGTCAAAGATGGCTAGGGTGTATTCCGTCCACTGACTATCTAGATATTCCCAAGCTTCATTCCCATCCTGGGCCCAGTCAACTATGTATTTTTCTTGCTTCAAAGTGCGATCGATCGCCTTTCCTAAATCTGGCTCATCTTCAACTAGCAAAATTCTCATAAAAAGTAACCTTATGTCGCGCTAGGTACGTAGTTGCGCTTTAGCGCTAAAGCGCAACTACGTACCTTTTGAAAAGTACCAATTGCGTTAGGATATAATTAATTCTTCAACTCTAAATTAACAAAACCCCGGTCGATCCGACCGGGTTTTTACAACTAAATTCAACTCAAACTATTGAGTGAATGTAAAACGACCGTCCACTTTTTCTCCCTTAATATCCGCATTCACCTTCACAGGATACTGACCTGGATCTTTGCCGGGAAATACAACAGCGTAATGTTTGCCTTCAGGATCGTATTTGAGAGCTAGGGTTTGTTGCTTTCCACTCGGCAACTGCACTTGTGCTGACACTTTTGCGTCAGGAACCGGTTCCTTTTTATCGCCTTTTTGCAGGTACAAATCTAAGTGAGTTCCAGTAGCTTCTTTGACAGGTACAAACTCTAAATGGTAAGCTCCAGCATTGACAACTTGACCGCCTTTAGCTCCTTTTGCAGCAGCAGGATCAGCGGCGGGAGCAGAAGACGCAGGTTTTGAAGCAGCAGGAGGGGGTGTTGGAGTGATTTTTGTATCACTTGCTTCGTCGCCTTTACCGCAAGCTCCCAAAAACAGCAGTCCGATACTGCTGAGAATAATTAAACTTGATTTGATCGTTTTCATGTGCTTGAATTTTTGCGGACAATTATTCGTAAATTATGGCATTTTAAAACAGGGCGTCAATCGATTTTAGATTTTAGATTTTAGATTTTAGATTTTAGATTTTAGAGGCGACTCCACGGATAAATCCGGGGGCTTGTACCATGAAGAAATTCTTGGTCAAGGAAAATCATCAAAAATTATTCAGCAATAGCCCGAATCGTTGCTAGAAAGCACTTAAACCAGTTTTTTCATCTTCAGCAACAGGCTCAGGTTCTTGAGGCCGTAAAAACTTCCCGAATTGAGCGTACAAGGCTGGCAAAACTAACAGAGTTAACGCCGTAGAAGTAAACAATCCTCCTAAAACTACGATCGACAAAGGTTGCAAAATTTCTTTTCCTGGCCCGCCTTCTAAGACTAACGGTGCTAAACCCAAAGCTGAAGTTAAAGCAGTCATCAAAATGGCGTTGAGGCGTTCCATCGAGCCTTTAACAACGGCTTCTTGAAAGGGCATTCCTTCAGCAAATTTAGAGTTATAGTTGTCTACTAACAGCAAGCCGTTGCGGGTAGCTACGCCGAATAATGTGACAAACCCAACCAGGGAAGCGACGGAAATTATACCGCCAGTCAAAGCTACAGCAATTACTCCTCCAACTAAGCCGATCGGCAAATTGATCATAATCATCGCAGTTGAAGCGATCGACTTAACGGACAAGTACATCAAGACGGTAATGACCAAAAAGGCGATCGCGCTAAACACCATAATATTCTGCGAAGCCCTTTGTTCCGCCTCAAATTGACCGCCGTACTGGATAAAATAACCAAACGGTAACTGCACCTCCCGTTTGACTTTAGCTTGAATTTCATTCACAACCGATCGCAAATCCCTACCTTTCGCATTCGCCGCCGCCACAATCAGCCGAGAAACATTCTCGCGGTTAATCGTATTTGGGCCCGTACCGTATGTCACAGTCGCAACTTGCGCGAGGGGGATTTTACCCCCCCTTTCATCGCCCCCTTTATAAGGGGGGAAAAGAGGGGGGGTATCAACCAACAAATTCTGAATAGTTTCTAAGTTATTTCTGGCTTCAGGCTGCAACCAGACAACTAAATCAAAAGTTTGCTGTGCTTCCAAAACTTGGGATACAACTTTGCCATTTAAAGCTATTTCGATGATTTCTGAAAGTTCTCCAATTTTCAAACCGTATCTCCCCGCAGCTTGGCGGTTAAACTTAATTTGAATCTGCTGCACCGGCACCTGCGGTTCCAGTTGCAAATCCACAATTCCCTTCACAGTTTTCATTTGCGCTTCAACTTGAGCACCGATAGTGCGAAGTTGATTCAAATCCGGGCCAAAGATTTTCACAGCAATTTGACTTCTGACACCGGACAAAACCTCATCCATCCGGTGAGAAATAAAACCGCCGATATTTGGTGCAACTCCCGGCAATTTCGCAAATTCCTGCCGCAAATACTCCAAAGTTTTCGACCGATTTTTCATTCCTTCCTCGCTCAAACCAATATCGATGTGAGCTAAATTGACACCCGCAGCATCAGCATCGCCCGGAGCTCTACCCGATCGCACTTGCACGTATTCAAATCTGCGATCGTCCTTAAGTGCATCTTCCATCGCAAAAGCCGCGCTATCCGTCGTCTCCAAAGACACCCCCGGATAAAGCAGAATCGTATTCACCAAAGTTTGCTCCTGAAACTCCGGCAAAAACACCCGTCCAAAGGAAGGCAAAATAACTAATGCAGCCACCATGCTAGCAGCAGCTAAAACTAAAATTATCGCCGAATACCGCATTGATAATTGGATAAAAAAGTGATAGATGCGCTTGCAAAATCTCGGCAACCAAGGTTCCTTGGCACTCATGCGTTTGTTCGGCAATAAAATAGCACAAAGCGCCGGAGAAACGAACAGCGATTCTAAACTAGAAATCACCACAACCACCAAATAAGTAATCCCCATCGGCGTAAAAATTCGCCCTTCTACACCCGGCAAAGTAAAAATCGGCGAAAACACCACAATCCCAATTACCGTTGCTCCAATTAACGAATCGCGCACCTCTTGAGAGCCATCAAAAATCACATCCATCACCGGGCGCGGATGCCCAGAAGCCGTATTTTCTCGTAAATTGCGGTAGGTATTTTCAGCATAAACAATCGCATCGTCGATCGCAGTGCCGATCGCCACCGACAAACCACCCAAAGTCATCGTATTCAATCCCAAACCCAGCCAATACATCGCTAGCAGCCCGAACAGCCAAGTTAGGAAGAAATCGAGCAAAACCACCGTCAGAGTGCGCCAATTCATCAAAAACGGGATGAGAATGATGGTGACAATGATACTGCCTTCCACTAAAGCCGATCGCACATTTTCCACCGAAGAGTTGATATACTCTTCCTGCCGGAAAGTCACTGTCACCTTAATATCCTTAGGTAAAGCTTGCTGTACCTCAGCCATTGCCGCCTCAACCGCCTTCGTTACCGTCGGAGTATCGGCAACGGGCTGTCTGTTTACCATCACAATCACAGCTTTTTTGCCGTTAAAACTGCCGTTTCCCCGCTTGATTGCAGCACCAATCTTGACATCAGCGACATCACCAATTCTGACGGGTGTTCCTTGACGAGAGGCGATCGCAGATTGCTGCAAATCTGCCACCGATTCAATCCGCCCCACGCCTCGAATTAACGTTTCTTTATCCGGTGTAATTAAATAGCCTCCCGGTGCGTTAACATTGGCAGCTTTCGCCGCTTCTGCAACTTGCTGCAAGGACACATTAAAAGCTTTTAACTTAGCAGGTTCGACTAATACTTGATACTGTCTTTGTTCGCCACCGTAAGCCACAACTTGAGCAACGCCAGTCACTGCCAAAAGACGATTTGTGACTTGCCAATCTACCAGACGGCGCACTTCCATCAGCGGAGTAGTTTCTGATGTAAAAGCATAGGTAATTACCAAACCAACCGGAGAAGTTGTCGGAGAAATTTGTGGTGTTTCTACCCCAGCCGGGAGTTTGCTTTGAGCTTGCTGCAACCTTTCGGTTATTAATTGGCGGGCTTGATAGATTTCAGTTCCCCAATCAAAGATTACCTTAATCGCAGAAAGGCCGACAGCAGAAGATGAACGTACTGCTGTTACTCCCGGAGTTCCGTTAATCGCACTTTCGATCGGGAGTGTTACTAAAGACTCGATTTCTTCCGGTGCGAGGCCCGGTGCTTCTGTCTGAATTTCGACTTGCGGCGGCGCAAAAGGTGGGAAGACATCAAGGGACATTTTGGGGATGATATATAATGTCCAAAGACTAATAATAATGGTGGCGAGAACGACTAGCCAGCGGCGATTAATTACCCATCTCAGAATAGTGCTGAACATTTAAACAGTTGACAGTTGACAGTTGACAGTTGACAGTTAAATAGCCATTCAATCTAGATTGACACCCAAGAATGAAATTAGGATGAAATCGTTTCTCTTTTAAGTCTGATTTATAAGTTATAGCGGTTCTCAGAAAGATTCGCGGACGTTGTTGGGCTTCAGCCCTCTTGGTTTAAGGGTTATGTAAGCTGTCAGTAGCTGTAGGGTGCGTCGCCATCTACAATCCTCAAAAAAAACGACAATCTCGTAGCGACGCACCTTACAAATCCTTTAAATAACCAATCGAATGTTCATCATAGTTATTATGAAAGCACCCAACAAATACTCACAAACTCTAAAAAACTTTGGCGAAACAGACTACAATCCAGTCCCGCCAAAGCGCTCAAAACGAGTAATCATGCGCGCTCAGTTCAAAGGGCGTAAAAAACCTATGATGTATATTTGTGATCGAGAAGAATCGCACAGATTTCTAGATGCAGATAAATGAATCAACTCTCAGACAAGGTGATTACTTGTAAACAAAAATTTTACTTTAAACTCTGGGTTTCTGCCTCCTGGCTTTTAACACGGTGGTTGTCATCATGCGGCAATTCATCTACTTTACTCGCATTGATTGCCACTGCGGAGGTAGAAAAACCATTTTTGGCATGACTTTGAGATGCTGCTAGTGCTGGAAATTTGCGCCGTTTTCCCAAAAATACCCCGGCTGTGAAAGTCAAGGATGCGATCGCAATTCCTCCCCCAACTCCCGCCCACAATAAAGACACAGGCAAATTATTAAAGTTAACCTCTGTTACCTTAGGACTTACCTCTTTCTTTTCCTCACTGGTTGACGGCTTGCTACTGCCTCGCAGAGATTGGGCGTAAAGTTGAGGCGCCCGCTGGGTTACAATCAAATCTCCATCGAATAAACCGCTCTTAATTTCTACTAAATCCCCAGCAGTTTGACCGACTTCAATGTCAACCGCTTGATAAGCATCGCCATTTTGGACGTAAACGGTTTTTTTACCGCTAACATCTACTACCGCTGTACTCGGAATTGCTAAAACATTAGTAACATTTTTGTTAGTTAAAATTTCCAACTCAGCAAACAATCCCGGCTTTAACTCGCCGTTACTATTATCTAATTCTGCTTTCACTGGGATAACTCGCGTTTCTCCTTGCACGGATGAGCCAATTAAGGTGATTTTTCCCTTGAAAATACGATCGCCCAAATTAGCAACTTTCACCCTGACTTCCTGGCCCTGTTTTACCTGATTCAAGTCTTTTTCGTAGATGTTGGCGGTGGCAAAAACCCGGCTGTCATTTAAGACGCTCATCAACGGTTTTTCAGCGCTTACAGACTCTCCTGGGGTGATGGCGCGATCGGCAATCGTACCAGAAATCGGAGCAATTACGGTGACAAGTCCTCGATCGTTCGCAACAGTGCCTAATTGTTGCAGCCGCGCTTGATAGGCTGCGTCGGCTAAGCGAATGCGCGACTGAGCGACTGCGACGGCAGTTTTGGCGCGTTTGACCTGATTCTCGGCTTCCAGCACTTCCCGGCGGCTCTGAGCCTTGGTGAGTTGAGCTTTTGCCTCGGCTACCTTGCTTTGGGAATCGCGCAATTCCCGCACCGGCAGATCTACTTCGGCTTGTTTAATTTCGGTTTCGGCTTTAATAACTTCGGGACGGCTTTTTGCCTTGGCAACATTGGCTTTAGCTTCGGCGAAGTGAGATTGCGACTCTAGCATTGTACGCCGCGCGATCGCCCCTGACGCAACTAACTCGCGATCGCGATCGAACTGTTCCTTAGCCACATTCAGTTCAGTTTCCGCCCGCGCTATCTCTGCTTGCGCTATTTCAATCTGACGTTGATAATTTTCCTTAGCAACTTTGACAACTGAACGCTTGTTTACTAATTCTTGCTCTCGTTGGTACTGCTTAGTTACCGCTGTCAGTTGAGTTTGGGCTTGTATTATTTCTGCTTCAGAGATTTGAATTTGGCGATCGTAATTTTCTCGTGCTAGTTTCAAATCGCCTTGTGCTTGCTGCAAATCTGCCTCAGCTTCCGCTTGTTTCGAGAGAGATTCAACGCGCAACTGTCCTAATTCTGAACTCGACAAAACCGCAACCGGTTGACCTTTTGATACTTTATCTCCAGGCTTAACTAACAACTCTACCACTTTGCCAGCCACCGAAGCCGTCACTTCTACCTTTTGGTTTGGTAAAGTTTCAATTTGTCCTGTGGTTTTGATGCCGATATCTAGTCGCTGTCGGGTAGCCGGAGAGACTTTAATTCCCAACCGTTTTGCTGTTACGGCATCTACAGAAATAGCAGCAGGAGTTTGAGTTGTTTCGCCGCTTTGGTGAAATTCATTTCCGTGTCCCGCGTGGGCGAAAACTGCGGTAGGAGAATTTAGCAAAATTAGGCTTAACAAAGTTATTGAAAAGCTGCTAATAATTGCCGGAGATTGAGAATATTTGTGAAATATCATCGTTGGCATTTTCCAGGAAATGAGGTTGAGTGCCACAGGCTTAGCGGTTGGTATTTTGCCAAAAGAAGTAAGTCAACCGAATTAACCGGAGCTACTTATTAGCATTTTTCAAGAAACGACTGCTAAGCAATGACCAAGAGCTAAAATTTATCTCCTCAACCTAGTCTTTCACTGCCAAATGAAATTAGGATGAAATTTCGGCTCAGCAGCCCAGATACCCTCCAGATTCTAAAATCCGAAGATAAGTTTTACCTAATCCCAAGGAATTGCGCTGTAGATTTTTTGCTCGTTTCTCAAGTTCTTTCGCTTCAAGTTTCTTTGTTAAAATGCTCATGAACTCGTCCCCGGCTGCCTTTGATTTATGAGTTGTGTTTGATTCCAAGCTGTTCAAGATCATTGACTACCCCTGTATATAGCTTTGTAGTGATTCTCATACTTTAGAGGTAGCGCTGCTGAATTGTCTACAGTATTTTTACGTAAAAAATGAAATGATGTGAATTCAGACAACTTCTGACAGCCCTGTTCGAGCTATATTAATGTTATACGAAGGTTGTTACCACTTTTTTATTAGCTAGATTTCAGGCTTTTGTGAAGCAATTATTTCCTGAACAATTGACACCCTGTGATTCCTATCACTTGTTTTTTGGCTTTCTGTCACATATTGCTTAGTGGAGCTAAATTACTCCTTGTACTAAGCTTGGTACCAGTCTTTCATTTGCTCAATTTCTGCTTGTTCCGAATTCAAAATTTATTGATCTAATTTCTTTGTTTCCGGCTGTTTCGACTTTTTGAAAGTATCTTCAGCCATCAATAAAGTGGGTGCATCTGGTTTTTGAAGAGGGCGAAGCATGACCGGATATAAGTTATTAGTTATAATCCCATATTGATTGCGGTCATGCTTCGCCCCTACAGATATATTTGCTTGCATTGAGATGCACTCAATAAAGCTTCTTCGCGGTGGAGAATAATCGCAGTTTTTCAGTATATAGTGGAGCGAGCGAAAGATTCGCGGACGATAGGGCATAGGGCATAGGGCATAGGGCATAGGGCATAGGGCATAGGGCATAGGGCATAGGGCATAAGGCATACCTCACTTTTTTGAGAACCGCTGTATAGTGGAGCGAGCTAAAGATGAAGTATTGACCAATCAATCCCTCAATCCCTCAATCCCTCAATCCCTCAATCCCTCAATCTAAAATCTAAACTTCTGCCTCATCTTTTTGATAAAGACTATACAAGGGGCGGGTTAAGCAAGCCAACTTCCAGACAACAGATAATTCCCGTACAAAACCCGCCCTCTTAAATTAGCCTCCCCAAACTTTCTTCAAAACCTCTTGAGGAGAAATGTCAGCCATTTTACCAGTAGGAGATTTAATTCCCAAAAAGCGATCGCTCTTTGGAAGCAATTTTGCAGGTTCAGTCGGGCCGAACAAAGCTATTGTATAAGTTTGAACCGCCACAGCTAAGTGCATCGGCGCACTGTCAGTACACATCATCAAATTAGCAGCAGCAATGGTGGCCGCCAACTTGCCGACATCATCCGGCGAGATAACTTTTACACTCGGACAGAGTTCGACTAACTTTTTCACGAAGGCTTCATCTTCGGGCCCTTTCACCACCACAACGGGTAAATTTGGCTGCCGCTGCTGGCAGTCTTTGATGATTTGCTGCCAGTTGTCTATTGGGTAAATTTTGTCAATACCTTTAGACAAAGCTAGCTGACTCGAACCGCCGTGAATTAGAATGTAACCGCTTTCTTTGATTCCCAACCGCTGCTGTTCGGCTTCCGCCCACTGAATATCCTGTTTTGGTACACTAATTGCGATCGCAGGACTTGGATTGTTAATGTTGAATCCTTGGAGCAAATCGTGGTACATTGAAGCCGCGTACTGGTCTGTTTTCAGAGGTACCGAATCGGTAAGAAATCGAGCGCCGTTGGTTCCAGAATACCCAACTCTCTGGGGAATGCCTGTCAGCCACAGCAGAAGTCCTACAGTCCACCGCTGGCCGAGAGAAACAACTGCTTCGTATTCGCGATCGCGAATTACGCCCAGTAAATTTCCCAAATCAGCCATCGCATTGCGATCTTTGAAATTGTACGTCAAGACTTCTTTGACAGACTTGCAGACTCGGTAAGCGCCCTTCGCCCTCGGTTCCACGATGACATCAATCTGAGCCTCTGGATAAGACTGCTTGAGGTCATCAAGGGTAGGGAAAAATAAAATTTGGTCGCCAATCCCGCCTGGGACAAGTGCTAGTATTCGCATCATAAACGATCGGGCTATTATCTATCGAGGTAGCTCTCAGCGATCGGCTTTCAGCTATCAGCTTATAGTATTTTAAGACGTTAAAAGCTACTGGCTGACAGCAAAACAACTGACTGAAAATTACAGGACGCTTTTAATATATACCTAGTTGGGTGAAGAAGGGTTAGTTAATGCACTTATTAATTCCTGCGGCGGGTTCGGGACGACGGATGGGTAGTCAGCGGAACAAACTGCTGCTGACTTTGCTGGAAAAACCTTTGCTGAGTTGGACTTTGGCCGCCGCTGAAGCTTCGCAGCAGATTAGCTGGATCGGCATTATGGGCCAGCCTGAAGATTTTCCTGATTTTAAGGCAATTCTGGGCGATTTAGCTTTGCTCAAGCCCGTGGAACTGATTCAAGGAGGGGCTACCAGGCAAGAGTCAGTTTACAACGGTTTGCAGGCCTTGCCGCCAAATGCCGATCGCGTGTTGATTCACGACGGCGCCAGGTGTTTAGCAACTCCTGAATTGTTCGATCGATCTTCAGCAGCTCTCTTAAGCTGTCCGGGCTTGATTGTCGCCGTCCCGGTCAAGGATACGATTAAGGTGGTGGATGAGTCTAGAATCGTGCGAGACACACCGGACAGAAGCAATTTATGGGCAGCCCAGACTCCCCAAGGATTTGAAGTGAAATTGTTAAAGCAGTGTCACCAACAAGGGCGGGAGAAAGGTTGGGAAGTTACAGACGATGCAGCTTTGTTTGAAAAATGCGGTTTACCAGTGCAAATTGTGGAGGGGGAAGAGACAAATTTAAAAGTTACAACTCCCGTTGATTTGGCGTTAGCTGAATTCATTTTGCGGCAGAGAACAGATAATACCAATTTAATGTGAAGTTGCACATATCTCGATCCCCCTAAATCCCCCTTAAGAAGGGGGACTTTGAGCGGAATCTTGTCCCCCCCTTATTAAGGGGGGTTAGGGGGGATCGGATTCGGGAGCAGCCTCATAAAAAATTGGTATAAGAGTAAATAAAATTTGTTGACTATTTTTAAGAACAGGCTTTCCGGCCCGTTCCACAATCAATAATTTTATTAATTGTGGAACAGGCCGGAAAGCCTGTTCCTTCTGTTATCCTAGAAATATCATAGCTGGAAGTAAAAAATATGATTTCTGTTGCGCCGATCGCACCACCGTTACTCCGAGGCGAACAGCGAGTGGTGTTTAGAGATATTACTTGGGAGGGTTATCAACAACTGCTCCAGATTTTGGGCGATAAACGAGCGGCTACATTGACATTCGATCGAGGGACTTTAGAAATTACCATGCCTTTAGAAGAACACGAATTTTCAGCACGCTTAATCGAGTTTTTGATTCGGATTTTGGTGAGAGAACTAGGTTTAAAGATAAAAACAATGGGTTCGACAACCCTCGATCGATCGGATCTAGAGCGCGGTGCAGAACCCGATAATGCCTATTACATCCAAAATCAGCCCCTCGTAGCCGGTCGTACAGTAGATTTAGCAACAGATCCGCCACCCGATTTAGTCGTAGAAATAGATATCACCCATACTGACATTAACAAGCCTGCTCTCTATGCCAGTATGGGAGTACCGGAGTTTTGGCGGTACGATGGTAGAGAATGGCGAATTTATAAGCTGGAGAATGATGAGTATTTGGAAGTATCTGTCAGCCCCACTTTTCCGATTCTCCCCAAGTCCAAGCTCTACGAATTTTTGGCAGCAGCACAGGTAGATGAGGTAGAAGCGGAGGTGAATTTACGCAACTGGGTGAGAGAGAACACTGACGGTTGATTGATATTATTGGTTGTTCGTAATTATGGAGCTAGATTTTTTTTAACCGCAGAGGAACGCAGATAAACGCAGATAAAATCCCATCCGCGTTCATCCTTGTTCATTCGCTGAGATCTGCGGTCAAAAAATCCAAATCTATGCAATAACCAATAACTTAGGTTTATCATGAAGGATTAATCGGAAAATCAGTATCATATTCAATCTCTGTCGCACTTTTAACTAAATCCAAAAACGCAAACACGGCTGGAATTAACAGCGCATCCTTCAAAACAGCCACCCCAATTACCCTTTCAAAAGCCGCTGGTAAACTGCAAACTTTTACCTCAGCAGGTATCGGTTCCGCCGCCAAACGCGGCATAATTGCAGCACCCAAACCGCCCATCACCATACTGACGATAGTTGAATCTTCGCTGAGTTCGTAAGCGATATTTAAGGGAAACTCCGAAGTTGCTAAATATTTGCGTAGCGGTATAGAACAAGCAGTTTCCGGCGGCTGCAAAATCAGCGGATGATTTGCTAATTCTTCCCAAGTAATTTTTCCACTTGATAATTTAGCAGTTGGTGGCAACAACACAACGTATTTATCCCGCAAAATTTCTCTACTTTCAAATTCATCTGAGATGGGAAGAGAAACAAAGCCGATGTCTGCTTTGCCCGATCGCAAAGCTTCCTCCACAGCCTGGGTATAATACACTTCGGTAATGCTGACAGCAATCTTGGGAAAGCGATCGCGAAATTGAGCAATAATACCCGGTAGGATATGAGTTGCGACGCTGCGAAACGTCACTATCCGCACCTGGCCTCCCTGCAAACCTTTTTCTAAATCCGCTTCTTTTACCATCATTTCTAACGATCGCACAATTTGACGCCCGTGAAGCACCACTCTTTCCCCCACCGGCGTCAGTTGAGCACCGTGTCGCCCCCGATGGAACAATTGCACACCCAATTCTGTTTCTAAAGAGGCGATGGCGTGGCTGACTGCGGATTGTGACAGTTCCATTTGCAAAGCCGCTTCGCTAAAGTTTTCACAGTCGGCTACTGCTATCAAAGCCTGAATCTGAGAGAGTTTCATCCGCCGTGTGTTGATGTCATTCATAGCGTTTCCTAGAAGGAAGAGTTGACAGTTGACAGTTGACAGTTGACAGTTGACAGTTGACAGAGGGAAGAAGGAAAAAAGAAGCATCTCAGTTGTGCATTTACAGTGTTCCGCTCAAAAAAGGTTCGTAGTACGGACTTTAGTCCGCTCTTTAAAAAATGCTTCTTGAAAAACTGAGATGCTCCCAGGAAAAAGGACTCGAAGGCAAGGTTTTCAGCAATTAATAACGTCCTACTAACTGTCGGGTGCGGTTGATATATTTATCTATCGATTTTATTCATACAACCTATGCAAGTAATGATTTGATTGTTGTTTTGCCCAGAGCTAGGGTGGATATATTAGCTAAAAGATTTAATTGTACAGGAGTTGCAGAGCTATCAAAAGTGCTGTAATTGCGAGCAAGTTATTGCTTCCTTTTAGCTGCGATTTTTGATTGTGCAATTTTTGTTTAATTAAGAATTTGAAGGTGTTTGTTATGTCAACTTACGAAAAAGTGCGGTATCCCGAAAAAACAAGCGTTGTTTCGATTAACGAGCGAGCTAAATATGCCAAAAAGCCAAAAAGCCGATCGCTCTTTTCAGCTATCAATCAACTTTGGCAAGGTTTGCTCACCGCCGCTGCTGGCGAAAACGAGGTCAGAATTTGGCAAACCTGCGATCGCAATGGTAACACTTGCTGGCACGGTTGCGATCGCGCGACTGGTCGCTCTAAGAGCGCCGCGACGGATGACGAAATACGCGCTTGGATCGATCGGCGTTATTGCCAATAGTAGATTATTGCTTGTGTGGGGCGAATTTTGATCGATTGTTTGCAGGCAGCCAAGATTTTGATAAACCAGCCCGCCAGAAAATTCGGGGAAATTGTTGATTTTGGATAATTAATTCCAAAGGAGATGCTATGCTTCAAAGATATTCCGAATGTGCAGCGCCAGATCGCATAATCCTCATGAAAAACGAGGTGTATAGGTTGCCTCAAAATCATCGAGAAGTTCAAGTCTTGTCAGGAATTGCTTGGATTACAGTTGACAAACAGGACATCATCTTGCACAGTCCAGAAAAAATATCGCTTCCACCGAGCAAAAACTTTGCTGTCATCTCCGCTCTCAACTATATGCCGCTGATTATGGCAGTCTGTTCAACAGTTGACAGTTGACAGTTGACAGTTGACAGTTTGAGAGCTACCTCTACCCTTAAGTCCGAGTATTGGAGTAATGAATAGTCTGATTTTAATTTCTCCCGATCGGGCGGGCTTTCAACCAATTCTTTATGGTAAGACATAAGCCAAGCCAAGCCATTTTCGATTTTGGATTGAAGAAGTGGAATTGACTGCTTGTGCATGAGTTTGCAACTTGCTTAAAGTTGCATTCTTTGTTGAAACTGGTATCAGAGGCTAGCGACACAGAAAAAAACTTGGCAGAAACACCCCAAAGAGGTCTATCTTATTTATAAATGGGCTTTTGGAGGACTCGATCGGTGTATTGCCACTCTTACCGCTTCAGCTATCTCGCAGCTATAAGTATTGTGGTATCGCCCGCACTCAGCTTGCTGGAAATTTCAGACGCTCGGGCATTTGCCCCTATTATAAATGCCAGGCCAGCTCGATCGGGCGATTCCCTACGGGATAGCTTCGCCCCGCGTGCCCAAGCAACAGATCCCAAAACGGAAGCAGACAAACTCTTTGAAACAGGAGTCAAACAGCACCGTGAGGGTTTGTTTCGAGAAGCAATCCAGACTTTTGAGCAAGTTTTGGCAATTCGCAAGCAACTAGCCGACAAACCGGGAATCGGAGAAACCCTCAACAATATCGGGGAAGTTTACACCGAAATGGGTTCGCAGTCCAAAGCTTTGGAAGTTTTGCGACAAGCTTTAGCCATTCACCGAGAAATCGGCGAAGGGCCCCGCATTGCCCACACTCTCAATCTCATCGGTTTCGTCAACCGACTTGCGGACAATTTTGACGAAGCGATGAAACTGCACCAAGAAGCTTTGGAACTTGCAAAAATTGCCAACGACCAAATTCAAATAGCAGAATCTTTTCACAACATCGCGGCAGTGTACGCAGAGCAGGTAAATTACGCAAAGGCGATCGAATTT
Source organism: Microcoleus sp. PH2017_08_TRC_O_A (assembly GCF_020738665.1). Classification (NCBI taxonomy): domain Bacteria; kingdom Bacillati; phylum Cyanobacteriota; class Cyanophyceae; order Oscillatoriales; family Microcoleaceae; genus Microcoleus; species Microcoleus sp. PH2017_08_TRC_O_A. The sequence goes on along the minus strand of NZ_JAEQCE010000021.1, from coordinate 101,425 downwards.
TACCAGCAAGCGCGGACGATTCGCACCACAGAGGGCGATCGGCGCGATTTAGGCCGTACCCTCAATAACATGGGCGGCGTCTATTACAACATCGGCGACTTTAACAGAGCGATGGAATTTTACCATCAAGCCTTAGCAATTCGCCGGGAAATCGGAGACAGGGCTGGCGTCGCCCGCCTCCTCAACAACATGGCACTTACCTGTCGCAAACAAGGCAAAGATACTCAAGCGTTGATCTATTTTCAGCAAGCAATACCGATGTTTGAAGCTATCGGTGACAAGACAAGTATGGGACGCTTGTTTAACAATATGGGCGCGATTTATGAAAGTCTCCGTCAATATCCTAAAGCTCTCAACTCCTACGAGCGAGCTTTGAAAATTGCCCGCGATGGCGGCGATAAAGCTGGAGAAACTACGGCGATGGAAGGCATTAAACGATTGTCGTCCGGGCAGTCTTTGCCACAATAATCGCAGGATATAATTATCATATTTCTTGGTACGTAGTTGCGCTTAAGCGCTCTTTCTTGGATGAAGAAAGAGCGCTGAAGCGCAACAACATACCTTTCTTCGTACGTAGTTGCGCTTAAGCGCTCTTTCTTGGATTATTAAACAGCGCTTGCATCGCAACAACATACCTTTCTTGGTACGTAGTTGCGCTTAAGCGCTCTTTCTTGGATTATTAAACAGCGCTTGCATCGCAACAACATACCTTTTCAATCCTTAAGAATCTCCCGGTAACAAACCGGGAGACTTGAAAATTATAACCTAACCAACTAGCCCGATCGCCCTTTTAGTCAAAGCATCAGCCGTCAACCCATTAAACGCCATCAACTCACCAGCGCTAGCAGTGGTTTCCCCCCGCTTCCATGCGAAAGTATCGCGCGGGCAATTGCTGCGAAGCATCACCGGCTCCAACATCCCAGAAGCACCGCCTGTCACGCCAATCAAGGCATCTCCACCAAACATTTGGGCAAATTTCTCATCGCTCAAAAAGCCGCCGTCAGCTTCCGAACAAGTATCCCAAGCAACATCGCTGGGACGGTACAAACGGCGGGGATTCACAACAGAAACAATCCGCACTCCCAAGCCTTCTTTCTCCAACGATGCCGCCGCTTCAAACACCGGCATTAAAGTCATATCGCCCACAACAGCAAACACAACTTTCTTATTTCCGGTTGTTTCGTGCAACACAATTCCACCATCTTCTAAACCTTGGCGAGTCTGTGCAAAAGTAGTACGAATTGGCAGCGGCGACTTGCTCGCAGTAATCACAACTCCCTTATTTCTGGCACTCAAAGCCCAATCGTAACAAGCTTGAATGCTGTTAGCATCCGGTGGAAACAAAGGAAACACATTTCCGTTACGCATCATCGCCGCAAAATAAGCCTCAATTTCCGGGCGTTGGTGCGTCCAACCGTTGCGGCCTTGCTCCAATGCACCCGCTGTAAATAAGGTGACAGTTGCCGGAGTTGCACGGCGCAATTCTGCCATTGCTTGCGTTACAGTTTGCCAAATTGGTAAACCGTTGATGGCAAAAGATTCGTAGGAACACCACAAACTCCGCGCTCCAAATAGCGACAATCCTACTGCCAAACCCGCGCAAGCATCTTCGCTCAAAGGTTCGTAAACTTGACCGTTGGGCGATTGATTGTACAAATCATCCGTCGTCGGGTGAATGATTTTGAGAGCTTGGTTGATGTTGGCAATTGCTGATGCTTCGTTGCCGTCTGCATTGGTGACAAGAAAAGTGCGATCGCGCTCGCCGACAGTTCCCACCAAACGTCCCATTGCAGTTGTCGAAATCTTCGCTTCTCCACCAACCGCAAATTCTTCTAAAGGCAATTCTCCCAAATCTGCTAGCGGCAATGTAAACTCAGTAACAACGGTTTTCGCAGCAGGCCCGCCACCAGCACGTTCGCAATTTGTCCGCACCAACTGCCACGCCTCAGCAGTCAAAGCCCGCTGTTTTAAGGCGCTGACAATGTGCGGAGCATCCAGCGTATCTTTCGGATAAAGGTTGTGAGATTTTGCACCCAATGCGTGTACGCCTGCACCTTTTAACTGTTTGATAATAAACACAGTTAATTTGCCGCCGAGAGCAGATTTGGCTGCTTTGTCAACTCCTTCTAAAACAGCTTTGGTAAATGCCATCCGCTGTTCGAGGGAAAAAGCCGTGCTGTCAACATAAGCTTCCGGTTGATTTTTGTCATCAAATTCCTTAGCGTCAACTAAGATGACTTCTTTAAAACCGTTTCCTTGCCAATAAGCAATCATTTCAGCATTGGTTTTAGTCGAAACCATACTGTGATGTTCTTGGGAATATCCGTTCCAAACTAACACTGGCAAAAAGTTAGTAGCTTTCGGATAAGCTGTGTGGAAATGTCCCATGCTGCTCATCGGATAGGGTTCGCCCATCCCACCGTCGCCCATCGTGAAAGGAAACAGTTTGTCGGGGTGCAAAAGTGCGCCCGCCATTGCAAAATGCTGTCCTTGTCCGAGGGGGCCTGCTGGTGCTAAAAGGCCGGGAATGAAGCCGGAAAGATGTCCTAATAAACCGTCTTTTTCGCGGAATTTATCGCGCGCTTGCTGTACTTTGGTAATTCCCATGTCTTCTAAAGATCGATCGAGAAACATGGCACTATAAAATCCTGGCGCGTGGTGCCCGACTTCGGTGACAATGTTCTTGTGTCCCAACATCACCAACGCAGCGTAGGCCTCAGCTTGGCTGGCAAAACCCCCCGGATGTCCCGATGCCTTGCTGGCTGTGATTTGCAGCGTTAAGTAGCGCAGGGCGTCTGCTCCGAGCATCGTTTGAAAGACGGCGGCTGGATCTGCTGGATCGGCGATCGAATTGCTTCCTTGGGCGATCGCAGGTGTTTTCCCGTAAGTCTCAAAACCCGGCACATTCTCCGAGAAATACTGGATTCCTTCACAAAAACTAGGAATTGCTGACGTTGCCTTCGGCGTAGTTGCAGTCATGCTTCTTTATACCTGAAAAATTTGACTTGGATTAAGTAACAGTAATTTTATAGCTTTTGTGTTGCAAAAAATCATCACTTCTGCTATGTCGAATCATAAATCTGTCAAATATCTCAAATTTTTATAGCAATCCCCAAAACGGTGACAACTTTGTTGATTGCTGAAACCATTAATTTTATTCCCTCTTCCTTCTTCCGTCTTCCTTCTTTTTACCTTGAGCGAAGCCGAAAGGCTATCTGCTTTTTTTACTCTGAGCGCAACCTTTCTATCGCGTCCGATCGATTGACTCCAATAAGTAAGGTTTGTAGTGCGGACTTCAGTCCGCAGCATAAAGCGGACTGAAGTCCGCACTACAAACTGTTTCTTTAGGGTTCGGCAATATCTACATCTAGTCGTTCCCCAAGATTAATATAAATCGGAGCGCCGCTTTCAAAAAGAGACGGTCTAGCCTTTTGATTCGCCAACCAAACGAAGAAAGTGCTAAGTGCAGGAGCTGGATCTTGATCGCGGCGCAACGTGTAGATCAAACCTTCGCAGGGCCCGTTAATCCGGCTGCTCGTGCAAATCGCTTTTTGATTGTTTACCAGACCGACAGTGACATAATTAAGCTGTTTGTTGCGGTTATAATTATCTAGGCGTTGAGTCACTTGTTGACAGCGAGTCAGAGGATCGTAGCCAGCACTAGAAAAGAAATTAGAATTCCAGCGAATCCAAGGCTCTCTAAACCCTTGGGGATTTTGATATACAGTCACTGGTTCTCCTGTTGAGGTATCGCACACAAATCCCCCCCGCTGGAGATTCGGTTGAGTTTGGGGAGAGCTGCGGTTGATGGCAATATTGCTGAGAATATCAAACCCGTTAGGTAAGGTTTGCGATCGCAACGCCGTAAAAGCATCGATCGGGATGGCGGCATTCAACCCAGTTTTAATTTCCTCAGTCTGACCGTTCCACTGGCTCTGCACCGTACCAACAGTATCACCCTGGCCGTGAATTCCCACAACCCTGCCATCAGCATCAAATACAGGCCCGCCACTCATCCCACGCCTTGTCACAGCTTGATAGCGCAATCCGTACCCGGATGATGCGCGACCGACGCGAGAAGAGATAATACCAGCAGTAAATTCGAGTTTTCTTTCAGATCCAGAGGCGACTGGTAGCGGATAGCCAGCAACGTAAATAGTAGAACCGACAACAGCACGTTGCGATTCGCCGATCGGCGCTACTGGATACCGATCTCGGCTCTGAAACTGGATCAAAGCTAAGTCTATATCGCGATCGTTTTTCGGGAGTCGCTGTATTCTGATTGCTGTATAGCTTTTTTCCGAATGAGTGCGAATGCTGTATTCTTGGGCGAGACTTGCCACTACGTGATTCGCCGTCAGAACAGTGTAAATATTCCCCTGTTTAGCAATAATTACTCCTGAGCCACCAGCCGCAAAACCCAGCGTATTGTTCACTTCTACAGTTGTGAACATCGCTACCTCTGCAATTTCTTGGGCTGTTTTAGCACAAGCAGCATATTGTGGGCCGACAATTGCTGCCGCCGTTACTGCACCGGTCAAAATGACTGTCAGCGCATCAAACCGCAAACCCCACGAATTCATCGCTAACTCTCCACATGAGACGAGACGAACTGCAAATATGTACTGATAGGAATTCCCCAACTAGATTTAACCATCTTTTCCAATAATTCCGGCGTCGGTTCACTTCCATCTTCAAAAGCATAGACGCCAAAACCGGGATCTCGATACTTACCTCGACCGTTAATCCCAACCAAGAAACCTTTGGCATTAAAAATCGGGCCGCCGCTCATGCCAATTTTAACCTCATTTGTATAGCCCAAGCTATAGCCTTCAGGTAAAGATTTTGGCAGCAGCAGTTCTACGAACCCCTGCGCTACGGCCAACGCCCCAGTCTCCGCAGGGAATCCGGCCGCCAGCAGCGGCTCTCCCACCGCTGGCTGCTGCGCGCCAATCGGCGCTACTTTATACTCGATCGCGCTGCGAAATTTAGCGATCGCCAGATCCGTATCGCCCAGTCGCTGCGGAACTCCCAACAGTTGGTGGATCTGGCCGTCGCTCGTGATAATTGTGCGATCGCCCTTGTCGAAAGCCACAACGTGCCAGCTAGTCAACACAGTATACGTTTGTCCCTGGCGCTGGACGATCGCCCCAGAACCCGAGGATTTCGAGGTCTTGATGCGTATCGTCGCCTGTCGCGCCAAGTTTTCCACGTCACCCCCGGGAATTGGCAATGAGATTGGCAATTTTCCAGTCTTTACCGCAGTTCCGAGGGCCCAGAAAAAGGGGGCAGTTGCGCCCGATCGCCCATATTTTCCCCTAGTTTTTCCCCTAGCTTTTCTCTCACATCAATGTAAGGAATTTGGCTGCTTTCCTCCGTAGAGGGCATCCCCACCTGTCCTTGACGCCAAGCTAACAAATTATACAAAGAGCCGATCGGGTCTTGGCCCGGCCGCAGGGTATAAATCAAATTTTGGCACACACCATTGACTTGATTCGCCGTGCAGATGACATTTTGGCCGTTCATCTGACCAACGGTAATGTACCTCAGCATTCGGTTGCGGCGATAGCTTTCGAGGCGTTGGCTGACCAATTGACACCGAGTTGCCGGATCGTAGCCCGAACCGGAAAAATAATCAGAAGTCCACTCAATCCAAGGCTCTACTGCACCTTGAGGGTTTTGGTACAGCGTCACCGGCGCACCTGTCGAGGTGCTGCACCAAAATCCGCTTTCCCCCACTGTCGGCCGGGCATAACTTGGCGCAGAAGCCACTGTCAGAGCGCACAGGGCGATCGCTGCTGTCGCCAAAACTTTTGTTAATTGCTGTTCGATCATGTTTTCGCTCGATTTTTAGTAAATTTGTTACAAAAAGCACCTGATTCTGCGATAATAATCTTGATACGCAAGTTAATTAGAGATCCAAATCACAGCAAATTTCAGCTCGATCGACTGCACATCAGAAACTCGGAATCATGGCCGACACTCACAGGTGCAGCCTTACGGAAACCAGTTTTTTTTGTACTTCAGTTTGCTGAAATCTTCTGTATGTTGTTCGCTACTTGTACATTCCTTATCGCGGTGCTTTCGGCGCGGTTGTTGAACCATGCCACAATACGTGGCCAACTCTAAATTCTGTCGTCATTACTACTATCAAACTCAAGCTTTCGCCAACCGGAAAGAGGCTGTTACCTCAGACCTTGGAATAGCTAAATTTGCATCGGGTACATCACACCACTGACAAGGTATTTGATCTAACTTGTGATTTAAATCGCGAGGTCGATCTGCGGAGATACGAAGACGGCAGGGTTGCACCAATGAGGGGAGATACCCCTCTTGTGTAATCTAACACTAAAATAAAGGTATTAGCAAGCAATATTTCGGACATTTTTGATTGCCGACCGTAGAATCAGGGTTTCATGGCGATCCTCTGCGAGGGCTACGCTAACGAGGCACACGATACGCTTTCGGGTAAATCAAGGGTTTCAGGCTGCGATCTAAAAACTGTCCGGACTATTAAACAATAACTCTGAACTTATTTTCGTCTTCATACTGCGGAAATACTTCTAAGTGAGTGTAATTAGGGATTAAGTGCTTGCTACCACCAAAATTCTGCCCGACCTACACTGACGTTTAGTTGAGTATTAAAAAGTTATGAACCTTATCTGCAAACAGTTCGGGTATTTAGCGACTGGATTAATTTTGATCGGGGGTAGCAGTTGTTCTAGCTACGATGCAGCAGCTAAATCAGCCGAAAACCAGAGCCAACCCTCAGCAAGAACCCGTCAGTTCCCGCACCTACAGCTAACCGGCAATCAACTTGATAGTCGATCGGCCCCACCGGAGCCCTCTAACTCTGTTAGCTCGGTTTTACCGAGTACCAAAGTACCAGAAAGCACAGCTACAGTTACGGTTTATGAGGTAGACAATCTTTGTCAAAGTCTGAAGCCAGCAACAGTTACAGGCCCAGATAACCAGTTAATGTCATCGGCCGTTAATGAAGTATTAAAGCAGGAGATTTTCGCTAGTCTGGGTTTAGTTGGTTATCGGCTTAAAATCGATCGCGACCTCGGCATCGCTACCGTAGATTTACGGGCCTCAGGGAATTCGCGCCAGAAATTGCAAAATCTGTCAAGCTGTCAGATGTTAGGTTTGTTCGGAGGCGTGCGCCAAACCCTAACCAGTTATGCTCCTTGGCAAATTAAAACAGTCCGTTTTACAGAGCTCGGACAGGACATTGTGAGTACCGTTCGAGAATAATCCCTTAAAATTATGGGAGAGCGTACAACCCGCTTTCTGCGGGATTCCTATGGATGTTACCCGCGTCCTCTAACAGCGCCATAATTTTTATGACCCTACCTGACGGCCCCAAAACCCCCCGCTTCTTGCAGCTAATTCAATGGATTGGCGATCCGCTGACATACATGGACGGCAACGCCAAAAAGTACGGGGAGATTTTCACGACTCGATGGGGCAACCTTGAACCCTTCGTGATGATCCACAGCCCGCAAGCGATCCAGGAAATGCTCAACAGCAAGGCGCTTGATGCTCCAGGCGATATCAACGGTATTCTCAAACCAGTCCTGGGGGAACAATCGATGATTGTAATCTCCGGAGAAAAGCACAAACGGCAACGTCAATTATTGATGCCACCCTTTCACGGGGAACGGATGCGAAACTACGGCCAGCAAATTTGCGATATTACCCAAGATGTTGCTAGCAAGTGGAAGGTCGATCGACCTTTTGTCGCCCGCACAGCCATGCAGGAAATCACCATGCGGGTAATTTTGCAAGTAGTCTTCGGACTGAATGAAGGGCCGCGGTTGCAGCAACTTTCCCCGCTGCTGGCTTCAATTATCGATATGACCGGCTCTCCGGTGCGATCGAGTATCCTATTTCTGCCCTGGTTGCAGCAAGATTGGGGCCCTTGGAGTCCTTGGGGACGCATGAAACAGCAGCGCCAAAAAATTCACGAACTGATGGACGGCGAAATAGAAGAGCGCAAACAGCAACCAAATGCCGATCGTACCGACATTCTCAGCTTAATGATGGCCGCCCGCGACGAAAACGGCGAACCAATGACGAATGAAGAATTGCGCGACGAATTAATGACGCTGTTGTTTGCTGGCCACGAAACCACAGCAACAGCGCTAGCTTGGGCCTTTTACTGGATTCACAGTTTGCCCTCGGTACGCCAGAAACTGCTGCAAGAATTGGACAGTTTGGGCGAAAACCCCGACCCAATGGAGATTTCCCGCTTGCCTTACCTGAGTGCAGTTTGTCAAGAGACACTGCGAATTTACCCAGTGGGAATGCTGACATTTCCGCGAGTAGTGCGGGAACCCGTGGAACTAATGGGGCATCAACTCGAACCGGGTACGGTGGTTTTCGGCTCAATTTATTTAACGCACCGCCGGGAAGATTTGTATCCAGAACCGCTGCAATTCAAGCCTGAACGGTTTTTGGAGAGGCAATTCTCGCCTTACGAATATTTGCCCTTTGGGGGCGGTAGTCGCCGTTGTATCGGCTTAGCGCTGGCGCAGTTGGAAATGAAACTGGCGATCGCAACCATTTTGCGCGATTTCGACTTAACCTTAGCCGAGAAAAAGCCCGTACAAGCCAAACGCCGAGGGGTGACTTTAGGGCCGGCGGGCGGTGTGCGGATGGCCTTCCTGGGGCGACGGATGCGGCAGCAGATGCCTGAACCTGTTGCTACTGGGGTTTGAACTCGCAGCACCCAAGCGGGGGCGCAGCCATCGCACTTTTGCTCTTTGAATGCAAACAATTTAGGCCGATCGGGCGATCGACCCGCCTTTTTTATGTAGCGAGTGCTACACAAAAATAGCTAGAATCCTTAACCTGTAACCATCACCGCCCTCAAATTTCAAAATTCCAGTCTAAAATAGTAGAAGCCTTGCAAACATACCCAAAAAGTAAAAGTGGGTGATTGCAATAGTCCTCTTGATATCTAGAAGACTTGCCTGCCATACTTTAAAAACATATGCATACCCTGTTATTCAGCAAAGGTCGGAAGCGTGTTGGCAATGCCAGCAATCTTTCGGCCTCTTTATTTTTTGGGTACTGAAAACCTTCGGCTAGAGACGCACAAGGCAACTCAAAAATATAAATTCTCGCTATCTTCTCATCTGGCATCTCCTCAATTAGAGTGGTTTTGCCTCCAATTGAAAAAGGATCCGGCAGCAAGTTTAAGGAATTACTGTGGGTGATTGCAATAGTCCTCTTGATATTTATAAGGCTTGCCTGCCATACTTTAAAAACATATGCATACCCTGTTATTCAGCAAAGGTCGGAAGCGTGTTGGCAATGCCAGCAATCTTCCGGCCTCTTTATTTTTTGGGGTACCGAAGACCTTTGGCTAGAGATACCGAAGGCAAGGCAAAAGTATAAATTCTCCTCCTCTCCTCAATTAGAGTGATTTTGCCTCCAATTGAAAAAGCATCCGGCAGCAAGTTTAAGGAATTACTAAGGAATGATTAATAACTTGTTAAACAATCTCCTTGTGCACCCGATCTCAATCTTCTGTTTTGAGAAATTCCGATACCGAGACAGACTTGGGGAGGCTCTCGATATCTTGAATTTCGCTTTCATGGGCAAAAAACTCGACTTCTTTGTCATCAATCTGGATCTGATAGCTAGCGGTAGCAGTCACAATCCGCCGCTTTTTTTTATCTTCTATTAAAACCCAACACACCACAGGCCTTACCCACCTCTCAACGTGCTGGCTTTGCTTCGTACTCCCAAAGGCATACCAGCCTTTAGCTTCAATAATTTGAAGCACTTTAAAATCGTTACTTGCCATAAATATCAGGTTCGCGTTAACTTGACTATTATTCTGAGATCGAAGGGCACGCTTCCTAAGCGGAGCAAAGCTTTGGAAATTATAAGCTGGACTGGACAACCAGATTTTTCGTCGGGAATCAGCCAGTTAGCAGAGCATAGTCTGCTTTGTTACTCGCTAAAGTTAGTTCGATATTTTGCTACTCTCCCACAATTACGGGGAAGTATCGATACCGCCTCCTCAAAAAGTAGTCTTGCCCTCGGCTCAACACCAGCTAACTCAATCTTCGCTAGCTGCATTTAAGTGGATGCCAACTGCTTCTAACGCCTGGTTGGTAAGAGCGATGGGCATACAAGACTGTTCGGATTTTATGCTGCAATCAACGGTCATTTTTACCAGCTCTGCTAAAAATTAACTAAAGATTGCCGCTTTCAATTCTAAGCCTGGGTGCGCGTAATTCTCAATTAATTGTATGGTGTAGTTGATTATTGCCAAACTGTCGATCGCACAAAACAGCCGTGTCTAACTCTTCGATTACCATCACCGTTAAACTATTCGCCGCCTTCAGTGAAGCCTACGGCGTTTCGGAACTTACACTAGAACTTCCTCCCGAAACCCCGGTATCTGAAGTGCTCGAAAGCTCGATCGGCCAATACCCTCAATTAGAACAGTGGCGCGATCGTACCCGCTTCGGCGTCAACCTAGAATTCGTCTCCCCCGACACCATCCTCCAAGACGGCGACGAAGTTGTACTCATCCCCCCCGTCAGCGGTGGATAATACAATTTTGGATTTCCTCAAGGTACGTAGTTGCGCTTCAGCGCTCTTTCTTTATATCTATGAAAGAGCGCTTGCATCGCAACAACGTACCTTTGCTTTAAATATGAGAGTTGCGTCTAGGACTTACCCAGCACAAAAAACTTTATAAAGTTTTGAAATTAGTTTTGCAGCAAAATTGTTCTTGAGTTCGGTTAATTGAGATAATTTTCCTCTGGGCCAGCATTCCCCAGCAGAGCTTAAAACCCTTTCTGAGAAAGAGATTGAGGACTATCAGTCAACCTCCAATTTCGGGCAAGAAACTGCCAAAAATTAATCCCGACTAAAAAAATCGGGTATAGTTGACGGGGTAGATCGAGCGTGCTAATCTTTCCTAAGACTTAAGAAAACATCGCAAAACTAGAGAGTTGAGCTATGACCCAGGCGACCAGAACCCAATCCACAGCAGCAACCTTCACAGCCCTCAAATGTAAAGAATGCGGCGAAGAGTACGAACTCCAAGCCAAGCACGTCTGCGATTGCTGTTTTGGCCCGCTAGAAGTCAAGTACGACTACGACGCCATCCGCCGCCGCGTCACTCGCCAAACCATCCAAGCAGGCCCCAACTCAATCTGGCGCTACCGCGAATTTTTACCAGTCGCTACAGAAAACGTCATCGATGTCGGCACGGGGATGACTCCTTTAGTAAAATCCCACCGCTTAGCGCGCCGCCTCGGTCTCAAAAATCTTTACATTAAAAATGATGCCGTCAATATGCCCACTCTGAGCTTTAAGGACAGAGTGGTGTCAGTCGCCCTCAGCCGAGCGAGAGAATTGGGTTTCACAACAGTATCTTGTGCCAGCACTGGCAACTTAGCTAACTCCACGGCTGCGATCGCCGCCCACGCCGGACTAGATTGCGTAGTCTTCATCCCCTCCGACTTAGAAGCAGGCAAAGTCCTAGGCACCTTAATTTACAATCCGACTGTGATGGCAGTTCACGGCAACTACGACCAAGTTAACCGCCTCTGCTGCGAAGTAGCCAATACACACGGCTGGGGATTTGTCAACATCAACTTGCGCCCCTACTATTCCGAAGGCTCGAAAACCCTCGGCTACGAAGTTATCGAACAACTAGGTTGGAAATTGCCCGATCACGTAGTTGCTCCCCTCGCTTCCGGTTCTTTGTTCACCAAAATCTATAAAGGCTTCAACGAATTCACCGAAGTCGGCTTGGTTGAAGGCAAGAAAGTCCGGTTCAGCGGCGCTCAAGCTGACGGCTGTTCCCCGATCGCCCAAGCATACCGCGAAGGTCGCGACTTCGTAACACCAGTCAAACCGAATACAATTGCTAAATCGATCGCGATCGGCAATCCAGCAGACGGAATGTACGCCCTCGACATCGCCCGCAAAACAGGCGGAAACATCGAATCCGTCAGCGACACCGAAATCATCGAAGGCATGAAACTGCTAGCAGAAACCGAAGGCATCTTCACCGAAACCGCAGGCGGCACGACGATCGCAGTCTTGAAAAAACTCGTAGAAGCAGGTAAAATCGACCCCGAAGAAACCACCGTCGCCTACATCACCGGCAACGGCTTGAAAACCCAAGAAGCCGTCCAAGGTTACATCGGCGAACCCATCACCCTCGAACCAAAACTGGAAGCCTTCGAGCGCGCCCTCGAACGCGCCCGGACACTCGAACGTTTGGAATGGCAGCAAGCTTCTGTTTAATAGTTATTGGTTGTTGGTTATTGGTTATTGGAATCAACAACTAACAATTAACAACTGACAACTCACAACTGACAACTCACAATTAACAACTAACCATGACCGTTAAAGTTTTAATTCCCACACCACTGCAAAAATTCACTAACAATCAAGCCACAATAGAATGCGGTGGTGCAAACATTTCCGAACTGATTGAAGCGTTAGAAACAAATTGTCCCGGCATCAAAAAAAGCCTGTGCGACGAACAAGGATCGCCTCGAAGATTTCTCAACTTCTACGTCAACAGCGAAGACATCCGGTTTTTGGAAGGTACGGAAACTGCTCTTAAAGATGGTGATGAAGTGAGTATTGTCCCAGCCGTTGCTGGTGGTTGATTTTTGACCGCAGATTTAAGCAGATAAACACAGATGAACGCAGATAGTTGTTAAATCTATCTGCGTTTATTTGTGGTTAAAATCGATTGATTTTTTTTGAGAAAATTTGACACTAAAAAAGCTGATTTATGAATCAATACGGTTCAGTTAACACTGTTAATTCCCCGGAGATCCCCCTCGCATCCCCCTGATAGTCGGAGGACGAAAGAGCAACTTCTTGTTTTCTTGTTCAGTATTCTGACCATAGCAATCCTAAATCATTTGTGAATTTCTTACTTTCTCCCCTTAGTAAGGGGAGGGTTGGGAGGGGTAAAACTTTTACGACTCCTGCAATGATTGCTATATCTGCATCATAAAATCAGTCAATAGTCTAATCTCAAATATTTACGCATTAACAGCTTTTCCTAATACTTGTCTTAGCTCATTCACCTGACAATTTTGTGCCAGTTGAATCAAGTGTTGAGCGAAAGCAGCGCATTCGGGATGAGTTTGTTGTACATATGCGGCAACTTCGGCAAGTTCGTCTAAATCCCCCCATTTGACTAAATCGTTCAGTTGCGCTAGAAGGTTGGCTGGGGGTAGCTGCGACTCTCGGATGTCGGATACAGGAGGTGTCGGTTCTGGTGTCGCCACATTTTCATACACCCATTCCAACTTCAGATATTTTTGTAGCAAAGCCAGCAACAATTCTGCGTCAATGGGTTTGGGCAAAAAGTCGTCTGCACCCGCATCCAAACTTTGAAATTGATCGGCTTCAAAGACACTGGCTGAGGAGGCGATCGCAACGACTTGTTTCAATGTTGGCGATTGGCGCAGGTGTTGCAGCAATTCAAAGCCGTGCATTACAGGCATCATTAAGTCTGTAATCACTGCATCGGGTGGCTGTGTAACGGCTTTTTCTAGCGCTTCTTTTCCATTGCTTGCTTCGATAACTTCAAATCCAATTGGTTCAAGAAGATTAACTAATACTGCACGATTTTCCCACTTATCATCCACCGCTAAAATGCGCTGTTTTGTGCCTCGATATCCTGCGATCGTACCTTGTTGAGAGGTGCGAGAAATTGTTGCCCAACTTTGCGATTCTGGAACTTCTATATCGAAAGAGAAAATACTTCCTTTACCCAGTTGGCTTTGTGCCTTAATTTGACTGCCCATTAACTCCACAATTTTCCAACTAATTGCCAGTCCCAAGCCAGTGCCTTCTGCTTGTTTTTTCGTATTTCCCACTTGTTCAAAGGGTAGAAAAATTGTGTCTAATTGCTCTGGAGTCATCCCAACTCCTGTATCGCTAACTTGGAAGCGCCAGCGATAGGTTGATGGATCTGATGCGATCGCCTGTGCTTGAATCGCGAAAGTCACGCCACCTTGTTCTGTAAATTTGATGGCGTTTCCCAGCAAATTAATTAAGACTTGTCGCAGCCGCTTTTCATCAGCATGAATACCGACAGGTAGGTTAGATTCGGGTACGTATATAAAGTCAATTCCTTTTTCTTCGGCACGGACGCGACAAATTTCGGTAACTGCTTCTAAAAAAGAGGGAAAATGGAAATCTGTGGGAATGAGTTCTAGTTTGCGAGCTTCAATTTTAGAGAGGTCTAAAATATCGTTAATTAAAGTTAAAAGGTGATATCCGCATTGATAAATAATCCCCAATCCTTTTTTATGTTTTTTCTCCAAGTGCTTGGAACGTTGAAGGATTTGGGCATAACCAAGAATGCCGTTGAGTGGAGTTCTCAGTTCGTGACTCATATTAGCGAGAAATTCGCTTTTGGCTTGATTGGCATTGTCGGCAGCTTCTTTAGCTTGTTTGAGTTCGATCGCGCGCTGTTGGGATTCTTCAAGTAAAATTTTATTTTCCTTTAAAGCCCCTGCTAATTGTTCAGTGCGATCGCGAACTCGCTGTTCTAAGTTACTTAGCAAATCGGATAATCGCTCAATTGTAGAGTTCACACCCAATTGCAGCTCTCCTATTTCATCGGATTGAATTTTGCGATCGCAGCGCACATCTAGACTGCCGGATTCAACTTGTTTGAGAATCTGTAAAATTTCTTTAATTCTGCTAAATATTGTAGAATTAAACAGCAATAAAATTGCAGCAGATGTTGCAGCAATACAAGCAGATGACCCCAGTAAAAATATAATAATAATGTCTTTCTTGCGGTTTTGAATTCGCTCGATTCCAGCTTTGATATACAAAAAACCAATCAATTTTCCATCTTCTAGACGCAGCGGTGCAATGTGGATTAATCCATCGGAAACTGCGATGACTTGCTTCACCTTAAAGGTTTGCTCGAAGTTTTCCTCAATCTTGAAGCCTGCGATCGCTTTAACCGATTTGCCTACATCCTCTGAATTCATCGAATAATAGACTTTGCCGTTAGTTCCAATTGCTAATGTATCTAATAACTTTTCTCCCACAAGGTTTTCCATCACAGCGCGATCTCTGACTGCTTCATAATTTAGCAACCCTTGAGCAATTAGTTTTGCTGGCAATTGGATTTGTGTTGTGAGTGTTTTATCAATCTCATTAGAAAATCGATTGACATAGTAAGAACCCATTAAAGTGAGTGCAACGATCTCAACACCAATGACTGCTGTCCCAATCTTAAATGCTAAGCTTTGCCAAAACTTTTTCATGATTTATTGAATTTTCGATAAAATTTGTTGGTAGGAATTTTTAGCAGTAATCTCACCCGCTAGAAGATTTCTGATTTGTTGATGAAGCACCTTCGATAAATTGCGATTTTTGGCTCCAAATAGATAACCCGTGTAGTTAGAATAATGCACATTGGCACCATACCGGGCAGTGATATCACTTTGAAACTCTCCGAAACTATCTATCCCAGATTCAGCAACAGCGAGATTTCCCCTAATTCCCGTCGGATTTCTGGTATAGCGAACCCATTTTTCTGCAACTTTTGGTGTACACCAATTCATCAGCAATTTAATAGCGCTATCGCGATTTTTAGAGTTTTTTAAGACTCCCCAAGTTGGGATATAACCTCCTAAATAATGGTTAGTTTTTTGAAAAGAAGGCAGTTCTACAGGGACAATCTTAGACATTTTTTGAGCATCCATTCCGTGCCAGTGGCTGTACATCCAAGTGCCATTGACATAAAAGAGAGCGCGATCGTCCAACATGAGATGTCGGGTATTTGCCCAATTATTTTCTCGATGCGATGGAATCAATGGATTAAACTTACCTAGCGTTTCTAATGCTTGTAATGTTTTGAAGAGGGCAGCATTCTTTTCAGATGAACCGACTTCCGATTTGGCTTCCTTAAAATCTAAAATTTCTGATTTGACTAAATTTTGAAACAGAATCTCTAGTGTCATCCAATCTTTGCTCTCATAAAATGTGGCGATGTTATTTTTAGTTTGGCGATTGTAGAGATTTACAGCTTCAGCATAACCGAGGAGGTCATCAAAAGTCATTCCTTCATATTTGATATTAATGCCTATTTGAGCGGCAACATTTTTATTATAAAACAGCGCATGATAATATCCCTCTATATAAGGGCCGACTAAAAATCCCCCGGTTTGATTGCGATAGCTCGGATCTTGAATAATAAAAGGTTTTTGTGTTTCTGTAAATCCTGCAACTTCTTCAAAGTTGACGAGATGTTGTTCTCCCCATTTAGGATTGCCTAACTCTTCTGAAACTAGGGTGTAAATATCTTCATCCAACCAAACAATATCCCAATCTAACTTTCCCGATCGAATTGCAGATGCGATCGCTTTGGCTGTCCCCGGTTTATGCGCCAAATTCAGTTGTTGCCAAAATTTAAGTTTGAGAGCGATATTCTGATGTAAAAATGAGAACTCTTGTGCCACTTCTCGTACCAAAACCTCGCGTTTATCTTCCCTTAACCAGTGCCCCATCCAGTTAAGCTGATTTTGAGCAGCAAAGGAATTTGAATCATTTTCACCAGTCAACTCAATACCGCGCTCTCTAGGAGGGGAATCAGAATGAAATGGGAATGGATTGCAGCTTGTGAAGCCGAGTCCAAGTGCAAAAAAAGGTAGTGTATTAAATGTTCTACGTTTCATAAAGTTTATTGGTGTCACACCTTATTTATAGTCTACCCTAGGGCGTCGGTACAGTAGAATATTTTGACAAAAAGAACGAAATATGTGTTATGTAGGGGCGATCGCATGAGGGCGACAGTAGATCGCGACGCGATCGCCAACCATTTTTTTTTCCTCATGCGATCGCCCTGCCAAGGTCTACATCAACATACATACTATGCCACTTGTGTCAATTTCTTTTACTGAACCGATGCCCTAGTTGCTCGGTAAAATTAACTTTCGATGCTTTATAAAACATTCACACTGAAACGGTATAACTGAGGAAAGCGGTTGCTATAAATGCTTAAGTTTCAGCATTTAATTAAGTAAAATTAAATAATGGGAGTGGTGGTAAAAATAAAACTTTTACCACCACTCCCATTGTTTAATAAATACCATGAAAAATCGATCCAATTTAATAGCTAATCCTTCTTTTTAGGGTCGATAGGATTTAGATCGTTCCCGGTGGCATCCGAATAATATATTTGGATGATTGAAATACTCACCGACCTGAAGGAACGGTGATTCTTGACGCTTCATCGGGGAAAAGCTACCGAAGTAGTCTTACAGTCCCGAGCGCGTCCGTTTAAAGTCGTGGCGATTCCCCATCCCGACTTGTTCTATATTCTTAGCAGCATTCTCATCTCTATCTTGCTCGGTGCCACAACTTAAACAAAGAACCGAACGAATAGATAAATCAATCTTGCCCCATTTAAACCCACAGTCTGCACACACTTGACTGGTAGGTTCCCATCTACTAATTACTTTGAACTCCCTACCAAACTTCTCCGACTGACGCTCGCAAAGTGTTCGGAATTCTCTCCATCCTTGCCGACTAATTGCCCTGGAAAGCTTCCGGTTTTTGACCATGCCCGACACGTTCAAATCCTCCAAAACAATCACTTGGTTTTCGTTAACTATTTTGGTTGACAATTTGTGCAGGAAATCTTTACGGGTATCGGCAATTTGATTGTGCAACTTGGCAATTCTGATGCGAGTTACATTTCTTCTCCTAGAATCTTTTGGTTGGCGGGCTAATTTGCGTTGCAGTTTGCGAACTTTCTGGTCTAACTTTTTATAGCTAGGACTTTCGGCTTTCTCGCCATTACTCATCACCGCAAAGGTTTTAATCCCTAAATCAATCCCGATACTTGGATTCTTAGCCTCAGACTGAATTGGCTGAACTTCTACGACAAAACTCAGGAAATAGCGGTTTGTACAATCCTTGATTACCGTGACAGAGCTAGGCTCAGATGGTAACTTTTGCGACCAAATCGGCTTGACAATCCCAATCTTGGCTAAATAGACACCACCGTCCTCCGACCTGGAGAAACCGCGAAGAGTAAATCTAGCAGATTAATTGTTAGTCCTCTTTTTGAACTTGGGATACCCAACTTTACGTCCTTTTCTCTTTCCTTTGCAGGAATCGAAAAAGTTCTTAAAAGCTGTCTCCAAATCGGCTACGGATTGCTGCAAAGGAACTACCGATACTTCCCTTAGCCAGGCTCTTTCTTCGGATTGCTTGGCTTGAGTAATTACTATTTTCTGGAGTTCTGCTGATTTAAATCTTCTTTCTGATTGCTTGCAAAGTGCAAGAGCATCGTTCCAGGCTAGCTCGAACACAGCCAAACAATTGAGCCAAGCTCTGTCGTTGTTGGTCGGTTGGATAGATTCTGTACTGATACCTTGCTTTCATTATTTTTTGCTGTTTGATTTACTCGACCATACCATATATTATTGATCTAATCGATAAAATTAAAGAGAATTAAAGCCGTCCTATAAGGACGGGGCTTCAGACCCATTCTTTTGGTGAGAGTGCGAGCGGATCGAAAAGCGACATAGATCGATCGCTAAGACGATCGCACTCTTATAATTCCAATGCTACCGGATTTGATATTATCTGCCGTTGAAAAACAAATCCCTGGCGCAAAGCCAGGGATTACTAATACTAGGAGACAACGGAAGCTACTTTTGCAGCAGTCCGAGGACGACGACGACCTGTTACTGCGTTAGCCGGGACTGGTACTGGGGATGGCAATGATGGTGATGATGATGATGATGGTGATGATGATGATGCTAGCTTAGGTGCTTCAATCGAAAGCTGAGCTCTTTGCACAAATTCCGATCGCACTGCTTCTTCAGGAATTTGCATCAGGAATACCAGCATCGGATTGCTTTGCAGTTGCCGGCGCAGCACTCGCCCAATTGCTTTTTCGATTTGGGTTTGAACTCCTACCCAGTCAACATTAACTGGCGATTCAGCAGTAGCAGGTAGGACAAATTCCGACCAGCGATCGCTCAAAACTGTTTCAATGGTTTGATTGATTAGTCCGATCGTTTCCGCGCGATCGGCGGATGTCACTACACCTTTTAAGTGGACTTCTGGCTTAGCGACTAACTTGCCTTCCCAGTTCAAAGCTGCCGCTACCGTTACAGCGCCATCTCCGGCTAACTGCTGACGTTCCTTGAGGACGTTTGCTTTGACTACGCCCGATCGCGAAGAGTCTACCAATTCAATTCCTGAAGGCACTTTAGTACCGAGTCGCATCGAATTTTCGGTCAACTCAACCACATCGCCGTTGTCAATAATCACCATATTGCTCGCGGGAATGCCCATGCTTTGAGCCGTCTTGGAGTGCTGAACCAGCATCCGGTGTTCTCCGTGCACGGGTAAGAAGAACTTGGGACGAGTCATGTTAATCATTAACTTTTGGTCTTCTTGACAACCGTGGCCGGAAACGTGAATTCCTTTGTCGCGGCCGTAAACCACGTTTGCTCCCAGCATCATCAGTTTATCGATCGTATTTACCACTGCGATCGTATTTCCAGGAATCGGATTAGCCGAGAAAATGACTGTATCGCCCTTTCTGATTTTCACTTCATGATGTTCGCCGTTAGCAATGCGAGTCATCGCCGCCATCGGTTCGCCTTGGGAACCTGTAGTTAAAATCAAAACCTTGTCATCTGGCAAATTGCGGATTTCTTTCAACGGTTTGAAAATACTATCTTCGCATTTGATGTAGCCGAGATTGCGGCAGTGAGCGATGACGTTCAGCATCGAGCGGCCAACCACTCCGACATACCGATTGTTTTTCTTAGCCAATTCCAAAACAATTTGCAATCGGTGTACCGAAGAAGCAAAAGTCGTCAGCATCACTCGTCCCGTTGCTTGAGCGATAATTCTGTCTAAATTCGGAGCTACAGAACGTTCTGAAGCGGTAAAACCAGGAACTTCCGAGTTAGTAGAATCGCTGATCAAGCACAGCACGCCTCTTTCGCCGTACTCCGCCAGCTTTTGCAAATCAAAATGCTCGCCGTCTACAGGAGTGTGGTCAATTTTAAAGTCTCCAGTGTGAATAATAATTCCGACGGGAGTGTGAATTGCCACAGTGAAACTGTCGGCCATCGAGTGAGTGTTGCGAATGTATTCAACTAAGAAATGCTTACCAATTCTGACCGTATCCCGGGGGCGAACAGTCCGCAATTCAGTGCGGTGAGACACTCCGGCTTCTTCCAATTTTCCGGCGAGCAAAGCCATCGCCAAGCGCGGGCCGTAGATGACTGGAATTTCAAATTGTTTGAGGTGATAGGGGATGCCACCGATGTGATCTTCGTGACCGTGAGTCACGATCATACCTTTAATTTTGTGGTTGTTTTCCCGCAGGTAAGTCATGTCTGGGAGGACAATATTTACACCGTGCATTCCATCTGTGGGGAAAGCTAAACCTGCATCTAAAAGAATTATTTCGTCGCCGTACTCGAACACACAAGTGTTTTTACCGATTTCGTGCAGCCCGCCGAGGGGAATAACTTTTAGAGCTGATGCAGTTGTATTTTTGATCATGCGTATCCTTTGTTAGTTATTTTTGTTATGAGTCTGTTGTCTGTTGTCTTTTGTCTGTCGTCTTTTTTCGGCTGTTGGTTAGTAGGGCGATTTTTTTCCACATATTTATGATGGAAAACTCCCCTGCGGGTTTTGCGAACCCGTACAGTCAGTTGTCTTCAGTCTTGAGTCTTTTATTCCCAGTCTTTAATCCTTGACAGTCAGTTACTTACTAACAGTTAATGACTAATGACTGATGACGTTCGCGAGTTCCGAGGCTCGCACTACTGACCGATCGCAACTAATATTCAGTTGTCTGAAAACTCGTTCTCGCCTATCTAGCTAGCAGATACTGCGGCTAGCTGACTCAGTACGTCCTTTAACTTTTGAGTTACCTCAACGGGCGGAGCGCACAGGGGCGGACGGGTGGAACCCACATCCCAGCCTTGAAGTTTAAGAGCTGCCTTAACAGGAATGGGATTTGTGGTGAGAAAAAGAGCTTTAAACAGGTCAAAAAGTTGCAAGTGAATCTGGGTAGCGACTTGAACTTGACCGGCCTCGAAAGCTTTAATCATCTGTTGCAGTTGCTCTCCTACCAGATGGCTGGCTACGCTAACTACACCAGATCCTCCTACCGCCAACATTGGCAAAGTTAGGGAATCATCTCCAGAATAGATCGCAAATTCCGGTGATGTCAAGCACCGAATTTGACTTGCTTGATCTAGGTTGCCACTTGCTTCTTTGACTGCCACAATGTTGGGGATTTCTGCCAATCGAGCTACTGTCTCGGGCAACATATTCTGGCCAGTGCGACCGGGGATGTTATATAACATTATAGGCAATTCTGGAGCAGATTGCGCGATCGCCCGAAAATGATTGTACAAACCTTCTTGCGGCGGCTTGTTGTAATAAGGAACTACCTGCAAACAGCCGTCTAACCCGAGTTTAGCTGCTTTTTGCGTAGCTTCGATGGCTTCTGAGGTCGAATTCGACCCGGCTCCTGCGATTACCAAAGCTTTACCGGCTACTGCCTTTTGTACCACCTGAAATAATTGGTACTCTTCATCCCAGCTCATAGTGGGAGATTCGCCCGTAGTTCCGCACATTACCAAGCTATCCGTACCGCGATCGGCTAAATGAATTGCCAATTGTTCTGCTACCGCATAGTTAACGCTGCCGTCTTCCTTAAACGGCGTAATCATTGCAGTCAGAACCCGTCCAAACTTTACCACACTTTCTCCGATTTTAGACTGTTGATTTTTGATTTTAAATTTTTGATTTCAGATGCAAGATTTATCTAAAATCTTCATTTCAATTGCCCTATTGTCAGATTCAGTCGATTTTAGATGTTAAATTTTAGATGTTAAATTGACTCCACAGATGAATCTGGGTTCTTCAACTAGGCTCTAAAATTTTGAGATCTCCACTCCTGACGTAGGGGACTTGCATCTATTTTTTGGGCCCACTCGCCCTAAGTAGAAATAGCCGCTGCTTGTTGGATTTGCAGCAAACCTTTGTCTGCTAGCAACTCAGCTATTTGCACCGCATTTAAAGCAGCCCCTTTGCGAATTTGATCGCCGCTCAGCCACATCTCCAACCCGCAGGGGTGAGAAATATCTTGGCGAATCCTGCCGACTAGCACTTCATCCTTACCGCTGGCCTCGACGGGCATCGGGAAATAATTAGCTTGCCAGTCTTCTACCAGCTTAACGCCGATCGCCTCCTTTAAGATTTCCTTAGCGTCGATCGGGCTAAAAGGCTCTGCAAACTCCAGATTAATCGCCTCCGAATGGGCGCGGAGTACGGGAACCCGGACGCAAGTCGCACTAATTCTAATCTCGTCAGTACCAAAAATCTTCCGAGTTTCGTTGACCATTTTCATCTCTTCCTCACAATACCCTAAATCGTTAATTGGTGTATTGTGCGGAAACAAGTTAAAAGCCAAGGGGTAGGGAAAAATATCGGTTTTGGGAATTTCCCCTGCCAAAATTGCTCTGGCTTGATCTTTCATTTCCTCCATTGCCCTGGCGCCCGCGCCGCTGGCAGACTGGTAAGTCGCTACAACTATGCGCTTGACTGGTTTAACTTTGTGCAGCGGCCAAACGGCAACTGCCATCAAAATCGTGGTGCAGTTGGGATTAGCAATGATACCTCGGTGAGTTGCCGCAGCTTGGGGATTGACTTCGGGAACAACTAGAGGTACCGTCGCATCCATACGGAAAGCGCTGGAATTGTCGATTACCACGGCCCCGGCTGCCACTGCTTTCGGAGCCCACAGTTTAGAGATAGAACCGCCGGCGGAGGCGAGCACTAGATCTACATTATCGAACGATCGCTCCGATACAGCTTCGACCGGCAGCATCTCGCCGCCAAAGGGCAAAGTTGTGCCTGCTGAACGTTCCGAAGCCAGCAGCTTCAAGTCTGAAATGGGAAAACTCCGGCTGTGCAGGAGTTCTAGTAACTCGGCACCGACTGCGCCGGTGGCTCCTAAAATGGCAACTCGATAGGATTGAGACAAATTAGTTTCCTCCACAAATTAGAGTCTAAACGATCGAAATCTAAAATTTAAATAACTGCAATACTGAATAAGCTTTTGTGCATCTGGAGAGGGGGAGAGGGGGAGAGGGGGAGAGGGGGAGAGGGGGGGAGAGAGAGGATTTTTGATCGGTTTAGGAAATATACAATTTCAATGCACAGTAGCTGATCGAACTAAATTAATTTTATGCGACATCAGGGCGCGAGCAGATGGCAAGGGTGCAAGTAACCGAGGTGGTCGATCGTACTCAATCTTAGTTTAGCATCTTTTGCCATCTGCTCGCGCCCAATCCACATCAAGTTGGTTTTGGGATACCTGCATTTGAGCAAACGCATCCATTCAATCCGATCGCCCGCTCATGCCGGTCGGATTGACATCCGAGGGCGATATATGCTATGGTGCATCGGCTATTAGCTCGACAGACGGAAATCCCCACAGTATAGTAATACTCCACTTACTGTGGGATGAAAGGCGAGCGAGATGACGATTCCACCCGCCTGCCAACAAGCGCAGGTCTTGGGAGTGGGCGGGTGAATCAGGAGACGAGCAAATAGAACCAAAACTTTCCCCAGTAAGGGTTTGAATGCTACGATTGTAGTTATTGGGCAGCCGAAAATGCTACCAATATACTGAACCTTGACAACTGAAGATAGGGGGTTTCGTAGGGAAGTGACACATTTAATTGTGGCGGCCTCCTGCGAGTAAAATTTTCAAGGCACGAAGGTGCTTGGAATTTCATTTTTGAAACCAAGAGTGGGGCGGGACGTGTTCCTCACTATAAAATGCCGTAGAGGGAAACAATTGGAGTACCTTGAAGGAAGATCTGGATATCCTTAACAGGACTCAGATGCCTACACCATAACGCTTGCAATTGGTGTAGGAGCGTCACTGGACTTAACCTCCACATTCCTAGCAGCAAAACCTAGTATCCTCAAACCAAAACTATTTGGCAAGAGCGAAAAAAGTAGCCGGAAACGACTTACAGTCTCATCCGGTAGAGGTGTTGGTAGTTATGTCGCTACAAGTCAAAGCGTACAAACTTAAAATGCAAGCAAAGTCAGATTTGTATGTATTTTATCAAAATTGTTAAATATCACAAAAGCCGATGAAAGTAACCCAGGAAAAACTTCCAGCCAGTCAAATTGGTTTGGAAATCGAAGTGCCATCAGAAAAATCAAAACAAGCTTACGAGCAGGTAATTAAACAATTCGCTCGCGAGGTCAATATTCCTGGGTTCCGCAAAGGCAAAGTTCCCCGCCAAGTTTTGCTACAGCGCCTGGGCCAGACTCGCTTGAAAGCTACAGCTTTGGAAAATTTGATTAATGATTCACTGCAAAAAGCTCTCGAACAAGAAAAAATTCCGGCAATTGGCAGTTTTGAACTCCGCACTGAGTTTGAAGAATTGCTAGGAAAGTTCGATCCAGAACAGCCTCTGACTTTTTCGGCTAAGGTTGATGTAGAACCCGAAGTAAAAATGGGTCAGTACACCGGCTTGCAGCTTCAAGCAGAAGAAGTTAAGTATGATGAGGCTCAGGTAGATGAGGTACTGGCAAAATATCGATCGGACAAAGCGACTTTAATCCCCGTAGAAGGCCGGCCAGCTCAATTGGGAGACATGGCTTTGGTTGATTTCGCAGGTAGATTTGCCGAAGCAGCCGAAGGTGAAACTCCCGCAGAAATTCCCGGCGGCGATGCCGAAGACTTTCAAGTAGAATTGTCGGAAAATCAGTTTGTACCGGGCTTTATCCAAGGCATGATCGGGATGAACCCCGGAGAAACTAGAGAAGTTTCTGTCCAGTTCCCTGATGAATATAGCAGTGAAGAATTGGCGGGAAAACCAGCAGTATTTACGATTACTCTGAAAGAACTGAAGGAAAAGGAATTGCCGGAGTTGGACGACGACTTTGCCCAAGAAGTTAGCGAGTTTGAAACTTTAGCAGAACTGCGCGAATCCCTCGAAACTCGGTTTAAAACAGAGCAAGAAAACAAGTTATCAGTTAATAAGGAAAAAGCCATATCAGCAGCACTGGTTCAGCTCATAGATGTGGAAATTCCCGCAACAATGGTCGATCGCGAAATCGATTATTTGCTCAACCAACAAGCCATGCAGTTGAAAAATTATGGCATAGATATCAACCAACTGTTTACCGAAGAAAATATCGGGCCGATGCGGGAACGCTCTCGTCCGGAAGCAGTAGAAAGGCTCAAACAAACTCTAGCTCTGGCAGAAGTAGCCAAGCTGGAATCCTTATCTGTTGAACCAGCAGAAGTAGTAGCAGAAGTAGCAAAAGTCAGAAAGCAGTTTCCCAAAGGGAATTTTGACCCTGAAAAGTTGCGGGAATTTGTAGCAGAAGACTTGCTAAAACAAAAAACCCTGAAATGGTTGGAAGAAAAAGGGACAATTGAACTCCTACCTGAAGGCTCTTTGACTCCAGCAGCAGAGGAAGAAGCAGAAGAATCAGACGCCGAAGAGTCTGCTGAAGCAGTCACGAGCGCGATCGACGTGGAAGTGGTAGGCCAAGAGTAAAACCTTCTAGTTTTGCTTCTAGAAACTACCAGCGTAGGGTGCACAACGCGTAGATTTGTGCTAAAAAGCACGTCAAACGCAGTTATAGATTGTTGTTGGATGGTGTGGTCCAGATCCGGAGGTACTCAAATTCCCCCTTCTTAAGGGGGATTTAGCCTAGGGGGCAAACGAATATTTATCAACTCTTAAGCTTAAATTGATACGAATGCCTCGCACCTGATGCTTGCTATAACATGGCGCGCGGGGGCTAGAAACCCGGTTTCTTAGGGTCACGCAGTCAAACCAAGTTTTTGCAACAGAAACCGGGTTTCGGTTGGCGCATACTAAAAACAGCCACGATTGGTGAGTAACTCTTTTAACTCATTCACTCTACCAGCGTTACGCCGATCGCAGCCATCAATCTCGATCGCTCAAAACTCTCCATTCCCCCCATCTGAGTTCAGAAGAGGCATAATAGTTAAAAGCTGGCGGCTTAATTTCAAGCTTTCATCAGCAGCAAATTGTCTAGAATCCTTGACTGGTGTCTTATGGTGGTATCTCAATCTTCCAATTACCTAATTACAAGCTATAACGATTTTGATGTCAGCTCCAGCCCCAGCAATGTAGTGCCGATGGTACTAGAACAGTCGGGGATGGGCGAGCGGGCATTTGACATTTACTCGCGCTTGCTGCGGGAGCGCATTGTGTTTTTAGGAACTCCCGTAACCGACGAAGTGGCTGACTCGATCGTAGCTCAGCTATTGTATCTAGATGCCGAAGACCCAGAAAAAGATGTCCAAATGTACATCAATTCCCCCGGCGGCTCGGTAACGGCGGGTATGGCAATTTATGATACCATGCAGCAAATTCGCCCGGATGTGGTGACGATTTGTTACGGTTTGGCTGCAAGTATGGGCGCATTTCTGCTGACAGCGGGAGCCCACGGAAAGCGGATGTCTCTTCCGAGTTCCCGGATTATGATCCACCAGCCGCTCGGAGGCGCTCAAGGTCAAGCAGTAGATATTGAGATTCAAGCCAAAGAAATCCTTTATCATAAGCGTAAGCTGAATCAATTGTTAGCGCACCACACGGGTCAACCGATCGACAAATTAGAGGCAGATACAGAACGCGACTTTTTTATGTCAGCCGATGAAGCCAAAGATTACGGATTGGTCGATCGAGTTATCGCAAAAGAAAACCTTCCGGCTGCGGGAGAAAACGTCACTGCACTGAATTAAGAGGCTGTTATGTCTAAGTACGACTCCCATCTAAAATGTTCGTTTTGCGGCAAGTCTCAAGAGCAAGTGCGAAAGTTAATCGCAGGCCCCGGGGTTTATATCTGCGATGAATGCGTTGATTTGTGCAATGAAATTTTAGATGAGGAGTTGTTTGATTCGAGTGCTGTGCCCGCAGCAGCAGTTCCGAAGCAGGAAACAACGCAAAAACGCCGCGCTACCTCGGGCAAAAGTATCTCGATGAGCCAAATTCCCAAGCCGAGGGAAATTAAAAATTATCTCGACGAAAATGCGATCGGTCAAGAGGAGGCGAAAAAAGTCCTCTCGGTGGCAGTTTACAACCACTACAAGCGCCTCAGCTTTATCCATGCCAAAAATAGCGGCAAGCACCCGCCGGAAGAAGTAGAACTACAAAAATCGAATATTTTGTTAATCGGGCCGACGGGCTGCGGCAAAACTCTCCTGGCTCAGACTTTGGCGGATATGCTGGACGTGCCGTTTGCGGTGGCTGACGCGACGACGCTGACGGAAGCCGGCTATGTCGGAGAAGATGTGGAAAATATTTTGCTGCGGCTGCTGCAAGTGGCAGATATGGACGTGGAAGAGGCGCAGCGCGGAATTATTTATATTGATGAAATTGACAAAATTGCCCGCAAGAGCGAAAATCCTTCGATTACTCGGGATGTCTCTGGGGAAGGAGTGCAGCAGGCTTTGCTGAAAATGCTGGAGGGGACGATCGCCAATGTACCACCCCAAGGCGGCCGCAAGCACCCGTATCAAGATTGCATCCAAATTGATACCAGCAATATTATGTTTATTTGCGGTGGCGCTTTTGTCGGTTTGGAAAAAGTGATCGAGCAGAGAACGGGTAAAAAGTCAATGGGTTTTATTCAGCCGGGAGAAGCTCAGCCGAAGGAAAAGCGGGCCGCTGATGTGCTCAAGCAACTGGAACCGGACGATTTGGTAAAATATGGGATGATTCCAGAGTTTATCGGGCGGGTGCCGGTGGCGGCGGTGTTAGAGCCGCTGGATGAGGAAACGCTGATGGCGATTTTGACGGAGCCCCGCAATGCTTTGGTGAAGCAGTATCAAAAGCTGCTAAAAATGGATAATGTACAGTTGGAGTTTAAGACGGATGCGATTCGGGCGATCGCGCAAGAGGCATACCGCCGCAAAACAGGAGCGCGGGCACTGCGGGGAATTGTCGAAGAATTAATGTTAGATGTGATGTACGAGTTGCCGTCGCGCAAGGATGTGACACGGTGTACGATTACTAAGGAAATGGTTGAGAAGCGATCGACTGCCGAATTGTTGGTGCTTCCGTCTTCGTTGCCAAAACCAGAATCGGCTTAAAAGCATCGGTTTTCAGGATAGCAATTGTATCGTACAAAATTGTAAAATTCCTTCTCATCAAATTTTCGGACGGGCAAGATGCCCATTCCACAAGAAAAAAAAGTTTTTGTGGGATGGGCATCCTGCCCGTCTTATTTTCGGACGGGCAAGATGCCCATTCCACAAGAAAAAAAAGTTTTTGTGGGATGGGCATCCTGCCCGTCTTATTTTCGGACGGGCAAGATGCCCGTTCCACAAGAAGAAAAAAAGTTTTTGTGGGATGGGCATCCTGCCCGTCTTATTTTTGGATTGTGGGATGGGCATCCTGCCCGTCTTATTTTTGGACGGGCAAGATGCCCGTTCCACAAGAAGAAAAAAAGTTTTTGTGGGATGGGCATCCTGCCCGTCCTAACTATTTTTACCAGAAATCTATGGAATCTCGCATTCAAGCATACCTGCGTTTTGCCGCCAGCCAGCAGCGCGACACCGAGCATATCGGCCCCTTCCTCGCTACATTCAGCCCCCACAGCACCAACCCTTATCTGAATTATGCGATTCCCGAAGATGGCGCCACACCCTCCCTCGCCGATGTTAACGCACTAATTGCTGCGTACTCTGACCGCGATCGACAGCCACGTTTGGAGTATGTCACGAAACTCGCGCCCGCTGTCGAAGAAGCCCTGATATCCGCTGGTTTCACCGTTGAGGGACGCTTACCGCTGATGATTTGCACTCCGGGATCGGAGAAATTGCTGCCGATTCCGCCGGAAATCGAGCTAATTCTGCCAGTTTCCGATGACGAACTTTTGGGTACTGTGGCGGCGCAAAACGAGGCTTATGGAGAGGCTGCACCCAGCCCTGAAGATGTTGACAGTCTTCGGAAAACTCTGGCGGCGGGTGGGATTGCGGTACTCGCCCGCGTCGCAGCAACGGGCGAACCTGCGGGCGCTGGAATCTGCACGCCACCGCAAAACCAGACGACGGAAATCGCGGGAATTGGTGTGCGCCCTTCTTTTCGGCGGCGGGGTATTGCAGGGGCTTTGACGGCGCGGTTGTTGCGAGAGGCTTTTGACGCGGGTGTTACGGTGGCTTTTTTGATGACGCTACACGAGCAGGAATTTCGAGTTTACACTAGGGCGGGATTTTCGGCGATCGTCTCCGAGGGCTGCGCCAACGACGAAATTCTCCACATTTCCCTCCCGCCCCAGTAGAAATTCACCAATCGATAAAATCATCCTCACCCAACTCAGAAGATAACTCAGGAAAATCCGGTTCAGATTCCAATCTAAAAGTTTCCGATTCCCAAATCTCTAAATCATCCGACAAATCGACTACTTGCCCGTCAAACATATCAGCCCATTGCTTGCTCGTATTCGCGACAGCTTGAGCATCAGCCCGTACCGCTACAGCCTGAGCATTTAACTCATTCTGAGAGTCTGTAGAAGTGTTGATCTGCCGCAACGGTTCAGAAACATTTGGCACATTAGCAGCAGTATTTTCGTTCGCCCAAGAGTGTTTTTGCTCTTCTCCTCCGTCCCCCAAAAAATTACCTGCCATCTCAGAATTACCCGGGTGCTCCACCTGTTGATTCTCATCGATCGCAGCAGGAGAATTCCGAGGAGTTTCGGCAACACGTTCGTTATAATTTGGCAAATCTTGGGTGCGGGAACTATTAGTTGCAGCGGGATTTGTTAAAACTACTTTTACTGCTACTCGACTGTTAAACACTTGCAAAAAAGCTTCTTCAATATTAGGTACTTTGTCTTTAACCATATTCAGCAACGGCTGCGAACTAATCTTAACATAAGCCGTATCATTGCTAAACATTACTAGCTGTCCGTGTTGCCGGAGTAGCGATTGAGTCCCGTGGGGCCGCACGCGATCGAGTACCTGTTGCCACACTTTATCTAAATCAATTTCGCTACCTAAATTAGTTGGTGAATAATTGGTTTGACTCGTTTCAGCAGTTGGTATCGCTTCGGGAATCGGGGCAGGAGGTGTGCTTTGTGTGCGATCGACAATAGGTTGCGAAGTCGGTGGCGGATTTTGAGGTTTGGCTGCGGGAGGCTGTTCGATATTAGCTGTGGAACTCCCCCCCAAAGCTTGGGGGGGTTCGGGGGGGTGAATTTGGGATTGAGCAATATTTCTACCTGGTTGGGCTGCTGGTTGTGGCTGAGTTCTAATGGCTGAAGGCAACAATCCCAACAGCGTTACTTCCAGCCACAATCGCGGCTGAGTGGTGTTTTTAATTTGTACTTCGTGGGTTTGCAAGTGTTTCTGACTTGCCAGAATTAACTCGGCGTCCCAATTGCGGGCAAAATCGCAGAGTTTTTCCCAAGTTGCGGCGGTTAAAGCTACTAAATTTGACCGTTGTGGTGCTGCTTTGGCTATGAGCAAATCTCGGTAAAAGCTGGCGAGGCTTTGCAGCACGATTAGTGGTTCCCGTCCGCGATCCATGAGGTGCCGGGTCATGTCTATTAATGCTGTAGCGTTATCGTTTGCGATCGCCTGTAGTAGTTCCATCAAGTCATTTTCTGGAACTGCGCCGACTAAATCCCAAACTTTTTCGATGGTTATTTGACCGGGAAATAAGCTGAGTTGGTCGAGCAAACTTTCTGCATCTCGCAGTCCTCCTTGGGCGAGTTGAGCAACCATTTGTACGGCATCGCTGGCAATATTGATATTTTCTAATTGGGCAATCTTGTGTAAATGAGAGGTCATTGAGTCGAGGGGAATCCGGCGGAAGTCGAATTTTTGGCACCGAGAAATGATGGTTGGTAATACTCTTTGGGGGTCGGTGGTGGCGAGGACGAATACGACGCGATCTGGCGGTTCTTCTAAGGTTTTTAATAGGGCATTAAATGCCTGGGTACTGAGCATATGAACTTCGTCGATTACATATACTTTATAGCGGCATTGTACGGGGGCAAATTGGGCTCGTTCGATCAAGTCCCGAATGTTGTCTACTCCGGTGTTACTGGCGGCGTCGATTTCGATGACATCTAGTGTGGAACCTCGGGCAATTTCTTGACAAACGTTGCATTTGCCGCAGGGTGTCGGGGTAGGGGCGCCGGTAGAAATACAGTTGAGGGATTTGGCAAAAATTCTGGCACTAGAGGTTTTACCGGTGCCTCTGGGGCCGGTGAATAGATATGCTGGTGCTATGCGCTGTTGCAGGATGGCGCTGGTGAGAGTTTGGGCGATCGCCTCTTGACCGACTAATTCGGCAAATGTCTGAGGGCGATACTTGTGATGCAGGGGTTCGTAGGTCACGATCGAATATTTGTGGTATTAGCTGTAATCTTAGCTAAGGACACGTTGTTCGATCGCGCGATAGCTCTATTCTCACAGCCAGCCTCCCGGTGGGCTGGCAGGGCGGGAGCGATCGAACAGTAGTAATTAGCACCCGATAGGAGAGTCCGCTTCTCGATCGGTTGTTCTCCAGAAGTGTTTTTGGCGATCGCTGGAGAGAGTTAGTATTGATTTATGTGTACTTATTTTTCTTTTTCTAGAAACGGAGGCTGCGGAACAATTTTTTTTTGACCTATATTGGTATAATCTATCACAGACAATTCACCATTTCTTTTTGCCGGTGCCAGCGCGGGATTTTCCGATATTTCGGAAACCTGCTTGCAGTTAAAGATAAAGTATTAATTAGAGGGTGCCTGTTCGAGTTGTAGAAATCCAGTTATAGCAAGATGGTGGTGGAATGATGTCAATGTTGGTCGATCGAGTTACACTGCCAGCTCTACTCTGGAATCCTGTATAAATATAGCGTCAAAATTTACCCTTTAAAAGCCCATGTCAACCCAAATCATCCTTGTAGAACCAAGGTTGGCAGTAGCCTCTCCCAAACCTAAACAGGCTAAACCAGGATCTCCGTCCCCCGACCAAATCTTGATGGGAGCGTCGGGATTACTGTTATTATTGCTGCTCGGTTTAGCGGTATTTACCAAGCTAAGACTAGATGATTTGAGTAAGAAGCTCAAATTTGAAGAGTTTAGAAATAGAGAACTCCAGAAAAAATACAAAATGGCTCTGGAAACCATATCAAAGATGGAAAAAAACCCCGACCTCATTCACTCGCGAGACTTTAATTTAGACTACCTGAGAATGCGGATGGCGGAAGAAGTCTTTCACTTTGCCATTGTCAACCAGATTAAAGTAAAAGTCAAAGACAAAATTAGTATTGCCCTGCGCCCGACTCAGAGTGCAGTAGGAGATAAAAACGGGACTGCTGGCAGCGGCAGGCAAGTAGATTCGATGTTTGATATCGAATACGAAACTGGCGATCCAGCCGTAAAAATAGAAAGGCGAGTGCTGTTTCGGATTCAAATTAAGCTGATGAAACTGCCGACTCAGGCAACATCGGCGACAATTAATCAAATTATTGATTGTTTGGAAACTTATCTGAGTCCTTCAGATGACCATGATAGTTGGCAGCCGACTATTCAAGGTCGCATCGTTCACATTGAATGGGATCAAAAAGCGAAGCCGACGCCGATGTTGGTGTTGGAACAGTCGAATGAAGGGGTGAATGTTACCTTTAGGACTACGAGAACGCCTGCCGGCAGACCGGCTAATGAAAATGAGAGCCAGTTGGCAGGAGCCAAGGGTCAAAAAAATGCTAAAAGTAGTTCTAAAAGTGCAGCTAAAGGTGGAACAAAAAGCCCTGCGAAGGTAGGAGCAAAACGTCCCGGATCTCGGAAATAAGTTGAGCAAAATCACAATAATTGTGCTGAAAGAAGGTCAGTTGCAGCGGGTGTTTGTGTGTCTTGTGCGAGGTGACCGTCTTCTATAGCATTTCTCAGGTACATGAGGTATAGCTTGAGATTTTAGATTGGGCGATTGAGGGGATTGTTAATGAATTGTTGAATATCTCACTTACAATCTTTCGCGCTATATTGGAATAATGCGATCGGCTATGTCTAAAATACGGTTGTCGTGGGTGACGAGTAAAATAGTGCAGGGCTGTTCTTTTGCCAAACCTCCCTAAATATCGATCGCCAAACTCGAATTAAGGTTAACAAAGTTGTTTTACCAGACGCAGAATGCTAATTCATCAACACAACTTCGCCGTAATAAATTGCGGCGTTGCTGAATTAATGAATGACTGAGTGAGGAAGCGGAACATCCTGAAATTTTAGAGCATCTCCGTCTTTGAGAGAGCGGGGAGTTGCCAACCAGGTAGGAACAATTGTAAACAGATTTTAGCTATTTAGGGTAATCAAACAGCACCTCGGTCATGTAATGTTCTGCCCAATCTTGACCGAAAGCTTTTTCGAGTACGCGCCTGGTTTTGTCGTTTTGCTGCTGCTGGGTGCAGTAGTAAATTTGAGCGTCGAGAATTTTTGCTTCTTCGGCTACAGAAACTGGTTCCGAAGCGACTGCGAGTTTGCAGTGAATTTCGACGTAGGATTCAACTATGTCTAGAAATCGGCTTTCTTCTTCCTGTGAATCGGGGCGCACAAACAGGCAAAACTCTGAGAAAATATCGCCCCATTCGGGAATTTGGCGGGGACAAGAAAACTGGTTGACGGGCAAAGTTTGCAGTCGAGTGCGGTAGGTTTCCGACAAAGTTCGATCGGGATTGAGGGGAGAAAGGTCTGCGATCGCGGCGCTAATTTGACCTTTGCCTGCTACGATGTCTGTGCCGAACATCGGCAAAGCATAATTCGGTCTGGGAAACATCACGCAGTGGAGGATATCCAGCAGCGGCCCGACTTTAGCCAGTTCCAAGTGTATTTTGCGGAATTGGGGAGTTTGATAGCAGCGATTTTCTATGATCAGTTTTTCTCCTTCCAGCCGCCCTTCCACGTATCCCAACTCAGCGGGGAGGTGGTAGGGTTCGAGGTCGAGGTACCGACGCCATACTGATTCTATCCGATCGGCTAATTCGCGGATAAGGTAGTGCTGTTGGTCGCGCAGGGAAGGCTTGGATGTTTCTAACATTCTTATTTATCGGGCGATCGCTTAATAAAACTTCATTCTACGGTTGCAGGATGCAGTAAACAAGGTAGATACTTTTAAGGATATCAGCAGTTCGACGTGCGATCGAGTAAGTTTTACAAAAAAATCTGCCCTCTTATAGCAAGCCCTGTGACATTAGTCTAGGTATTCGCAGTGGCACAGGGCAATAAATTGCCATAAAAACCCGAGTAATGAGTAAGATTTCCGGAAACTCTCCGCTAAAATAAATGCACTAGCGGTAATTCGCAGGGAAAAAGCAAAGTAGGTAAGCGCGGAGATTTTGTATGTTTGGTCTGGGATTGCCCGAATTGGGCATTGTTGCGGTAGTCGCTATTCTAATTTTTGGCCCCAAGAAAATTCCTGAGTTGGGAAATGCTTTGGGGAAAACGCTGCGGAGTTTTAAGGAAGGGGTCGGTCAAGCTGATGATGAATCTACCCAGAAGGACAAGGATAAGGACAAGGAGGAAGAGCAAACGCTAGGAAAGTAATTTGCTGAACTTCCTGCAAATAGAATTAGCAACGCTCTGTCATCGTATATGTAGAGAATGTTTCATTGGGCAGTGTCCATATTTCCCAATAATAAGGCGCTGGCAATGAGCTCGATAGCCTTCAAAAATACCCAGATTTGGACTGTATTTATAAGCTAATTTTTGTTGTAGTTTTTTGCCTATAGTTCGTCAGTTTTGAGCAACTTTCTCTTGTTTTTGGGCGAGTCTTCGATAATATTTGGGGGTATTTTTTGAGGCTTGTATTCCTGATAGTCGGTTGCCTAACTGTTTGTTGCGAGGGATATACTGCAATTTCTCCAGCTTGACTTTAGACTTTTTTAGGGAAACTGGCAGTTGTATTTTTTACCGTTATTAAAGCTGGGAAACGTCGATATTCCTAAGGATCGCGAATTAAATAATTTACACTCTTGAAAGTGGGATGGGCCAGAAGAACCCGTCTTTTCTGGACGGGCGGGACGCCCATCCCACAAGAACAATAAAAAATGTAAGTTATTTAATTCTCATTCCTAAGTCTATACCTGTAGGTTTTCTAACGCCACGGTACAAGGGAGGGAGTTTGACTTCTAGTCTGATGGCGTATACGAGTGCGTCGGTTCGATGTCAAGGTATGATTACATTTGAGATTTTACCGTTGTTAGCACAGGAATGGTGGTGATCGCCCTTAGCGATCGTCCCCGATGAGAGCCTCCGCAATGTCCGTGCGATCGCCAAATGTGAATTAAACCGCTATCTAGTAATGTCTCTGGGAAACATAAGGAGCAATTGAGAGCGACTCGCAGCACAGTCCGCTTGGAGGGTGGCTGGCCCGAATCAAGTCCTGATTCTGGCATCTATTCTGGTAAATGCCTCTTGCGAGGGATGCCGCCGGCCCGAAAATCTGCACTTAGATAAATAGCGTACAAGATAGATTTAGTGGTAAAATGAAATATGGTAACCCCCATAGGTGCCAAAGTTTCGGAAAACGTCAAACTGGCCAGTCCATAGGGCTGTGCCTTCCGATGTAAAACTCAAAGTACGTTACTGTAAACAGGCCATATTTTAAGCAAGTTACACTGCGCAGGAGAACTGACAAATGCTACAGCGCAAAATCTATCAACTCTGTTGTGATGGTCGTGAGGTTTCTATTTTTCTTCGAGATCAGCAACGTTGGATAGAGCGCGCTCGTATCCTAGATATTGAAGGGGATCTAGTCACGCTGCGCTACGAAACCGACGAAGAAGACGAAATTAGCTCCTGGGAAGAAATGGTGCGTCTAGAAAGTATTGGAGCTGTGTCCCAGAAGTTGGCTTCGGTGTCGAGAACTAACTGCGAACCCCTAGTTACTGACGATTGTCCCGAAGCCGAGCAAATTCGCAATCACTACCCGGACTCGAATTTAGAATAGTTTTGATCCTTAGCTTGAGTCACAAAAAATAGTTGGGGGAAAAGAAAACGACTTTTCTCCCTTTTTTGTCGAGGAATGGGGCAAAACTCGGGTTTTGCCGAAAAATCTGCTGGATTGTCACCAAATAAGCTATTTAGGATGGAAATTTGAGTTCGATCGCCAGTTTTCGCCTCTGAGCCACCAGAGCAGTCACAGACGCAGAACCGACGAACAACAAATACTGCGATCGCCTCATCAGAAAGCGCGCTAAGCTGTCGATCGCAATGACAACAATAGGTTTATTCCGCATCTAATTCCTCATCTATGAAAAATTCAGACTCCGGTATCGCTTCAAACACCGGACAGAAACCGTCGGGAGTGACTTTAAAGCCAAACAAAGCACTGGACTGGTTCCAACAGCGCTGGCCGCGGTAGTGCTGGCAATTGCCACAGCATTCGAGGTTTGCCTGAACGGCGTTGCCTTGAAATAGCAGTTCCCGCTGGGAGATGCCGCGCAGTACCAGTTCTTCGCCTTGCCAGCGCGCTTCTACTAAACCTGTATCGGCAAAATTTGCCCACCGAGGATCGGCTGTAATCGGACTCGGCAAGCTAATTGCTACCTCTGTCCCCAATTCGCTGAGTTCTCCCTCATAGTTAGTTTCGGGGATAGCGGGCTGCAAAAACATTTCCCCGATCGGCAATTCGACAACAGTCCCTACCGCCGGAGTGTGCAACTGGTAGCGGTTTCGCAGCTCGTCCAAGTTAGCCAAGTCAGCCAAATATGCAGGGGAACCGTGCACTAAAATTACGTGCTGCGGACGCAAATTGTGGATGAGCTGGGTAGTTCCCGGCCCGTCGCAGTGTTCGGCTAGCAGATAAGTTTCAATGAGCCGAACTCCTGATTCCTGCCAGTTGGCAAACCATTCCCTGACGGGATATCCGGGTTTTTGAGGTGCGAGTAAAATCCAAGGATTTGTGCGATCGGCAACGTACAAACCCAAATCGGAAATTTGGTCAGTAATTACAATACACGGGGTTTTCCCCAATTCGGAGCGCTGTTCGGCAGACAACCGGCGCACGCGAGGTTTCACCCTTTCGTCCCAAAACAAAGGTTGGTGGAGAGCAAAGTTTTGAACGGCGGTGGGAAAATGGGGCAGCAGTTCCAGATAAGCGTCGCACCCGTCGGCGACAGTGCCGTCTACCCAAATATCCAAGTCGCGCCCGGTGAAGTAGTGGTGGCTGCGGAGCAGCATCAGCAGTTCTTGACCCAAACCGAGGGCGGGTGCGGGTAGCAGTACCGAGCATCCGTCGGCGATCGCGCGGTGGATGCGATCGGCTAACTGATTTTCCAGTTGTCGGCGGTGAGGGTGGCGCGCTGTGCCGTAACTACCTTCCAAAATTAACACGTCGGGCTTCATGCCCCGGAGTTGTCCCAGCGGCAAACCTTCCACCAAACGACAATTCGATAGAAAAAAGTCGCCGGTGTAAACCAGGGTGTAGGTGCGGTGGGGGGCTTCATAGGTCAAGAGTACAGTCGCCGCTCCGGGCAAATGGCCCGACGGGAACAACTGCACGCTCAGTCCTCGGCGCAGTTCGATCGGCGACTGCCAGGGTAGAGCCTCACAGAAATGCGACTCTGGCTGCTGAGACTGGGCCGGCCAGTTAAGCGGTAGCAGTCGCGCTGTGACTTCGCTGGCGTAAATTGGCAACAGGGGGAAAGCCTGGTGGAGTGCGAGCAAACCTCTGGCATGATCGGAGTGGGCGTGGGTGCACACTACGAAATCGACTGGGGGCGATCGATCTAGTGTCGCTGACAGGGGTGCGACATCCTCTATACCGCAGTCGAGTAAAATGCGGTACGGCCCCATTCGCACTAGCAGACAGACCCCTTCCTGGGCGTGGCCTGCGCCGTAAGGTAAACAATCGAGATCCATCACTGCCGTTAGCTCCCTGTACAAGCGCGCAACTTGCTGTATCGCAACATCTAACTAAATGTTGGCTGCGACTGCATTCATTCGATCGAATCGAGTTGAGTCTTGGACGCAAAAACCAGGTTTGATGGAGGAAAAGACTGTGTTTCTGTCCTCGTTGCCGGTCAAAAAACCGTCGCTCAAAGTTCTGGTGCGTCAGCTTTGGACTTAAATTTTTCCTCTATACCTGCGGTTCCCGTCGTGCAAACAAAGTAATTGCACTTGAAATTTGATGCGATCGACGAGGAAAGCGATTTTCAGAAGGCACGGCGAGAAATTGGCCTGTGACCTTCAACAAGGTTAATGCTAGTGGTTCTTGCATCAAAAGTTACATTAGTTACATTGTTATTGCACCTTGTCAGAGCAGCGAATTCCATCTCATAAGCTGAGTTTTAAATTTTTTTTCATAATTTTGCCTGCTAGAAGCTCGTCTTTTTTATGAGAAGATTTTAATTCAGCAACCCAAAGATGTTGACAAAACATTACAAATCTTCATCTTTCGGGTGTTGGGGGCGGTGTAGAGTCGAATAATCCAAAGTTAGAGAACCGGACTCATGCTGAGGAAGTGCTTTTGTCACGAAGATAGCGGCTTTATGAGTGCGATCGGTTTATTTGTAAAAGTTTGATACATTTTTCTAAGCAAACCTTGTGCCGATCGAGGAGACACATCTTGCAGTGTCGGGCGCTTTTCTTGAGCCAACTTTTGAATCTTCAGCCTGACTCGCCCCATTTCTGAGCCCTCAATCTTCCAAAATCTCAACTAAATCTTCCATTGTCACGTCGAAAGCGCGGGCGATTTTGTAGACAGCAGAAATATCGGCCGTGTTCAAAGCATCGCGCTGAACGTAGCTTCTAACAGTGTTGTAATTCACTCCCGATCGATCGGCAACTTGCTTTAGCGTCCAACCCTTTTGCTCAGCTAGTTCTCGAATCCGCAGCCTCACGTATCCCATTAGCGCGCCCTTACTATTCCAAAATCTCGACTAAATCTTCCATCGTCACGTCTAAGGCGCGAGCAATTTTGTAGACAGCAGACAAATCGACTGTGTTCAAAGCATCGCGCCTCCCGTAGCTTTTTACCGTGTTGTAATTGACTCCGGATCGATCGGCAACTTCTTTGAACGTCCAACCTCTTTGCTCAGCTAGTTCTCGAATCCGCAGTCTCACGTAGCCCATTTTTTTGCTTGACTTCGGTGCATATATACCGGATAATATCTATGTACACTGAAAACGATCGCCCACCTAGCGTCGAAAACTTGAGGGCGATCGCTTTTCTACCCAACCCCGCAAACGCGGGGCACGATTTTCCTATGATACCAACATCAAAGCCCAAATTAAACTCTCATCCCTGCTGTATTGTGCGGCAATTGCCAAATATGCAGCGATTGGTTGTGGCGCGCTTCCACCGCCGCGGCGATGCTGACGGCTATATTCAGATATTACGGCGGTTGTTACCTGCGACTAAACACGCGATCGTCTTTGATACGACTGGGGCCGAGAAATTGCCGGAAGTGCGATCGATCTGAGATGTTGCACCATTGTGAAGAACGG
Organism: Microcoleus sp. PH2017_08_TRC_O_A; assembly: GCF_020738665.1. Taxonomy (NCBI): domain Bacteria; kingdom Bacillati; phylum Cyanobacteriota; class Cyanophyceae; order Oscillatoriales; family Microcoleaceae; genus Microcoleus; species Microcoleus sp. PH2017_08_TRC_O_A. Next base: position 61,906 of record NZ_JAEQCE010000021.1, on the reverse strand, counting down.
GCAAGATGCCCGTTCCACAAAAGATAAATTTTCTTGTGGAACAGGCATCTTGCCTGTTTCTAAACAAGTAATTAAGAATGGTGTAAGAGATCAGATGGCTCCTCAATCAAATTTACTTAGCAACCGATAGGCTACAATATTTCAAGAGGATCTGAGATATTCGATTCCTATGAATACTCAATTAAGTGCGTAGTTATGCTACTGGTTCAAACAAAACTTGGCATCAGTTCTATTCACGGTATTGGTCTTTTCGCAGCGCAGTTTATTCCAAAAGGTACCGTTACCTGGGAATACTCTCCATACTTCGATACGTCTTATGAAGAGGCGGATATTGAGCGGATGTCTCCTTCAGCGAAAGAGCAATTTTTAAAATATGCCTATTTTGACAAACTCCTCTGTAGATACGTTCTTTGCTTTGACGATCAACGTTTCATCAATCATTTTTCAGAGTCTCCTAATATTCTTTCGAGCTTGCGACGAGACGTTGCAGCACGTGACATCTACGAGGGAGAAGAACTTGTTTGCGACTATAAATGTATATATGATGATACTTATTTTATACGTATGGGCTTTCAGCCAATCACTGTGACCAGTAGTAAATTAATAGAATGAATTTTATGATCGAATTGCTTGCGATCGTGGCATTACTAGAAGACTTGCCACAACAGGGCTTATATCGCGGTCAAGTGGGAACAGTAGTTGATGAATGCGATGCAGAAATTGTTGAAGTTGAGTTTAGCGATTTGCAAGATTGTACCTACGCCCTAGAATCCCTTAAAAAATCGCAGTTAATGATTTTGCATCACAGTCCGCTTGCAGAAACCCAATGGTTAAAAAGTCAGCCATCATTACAAAAACAAGTTTTAAATTGCTAATAATCCCCGTGCAGCTAATAATTAGCCGTTACCAACTAACAAGATAAGGATTTTTTATATTGACTGTTTGCGACTTACTTATTATAATTACCAGGTCAAAAATAATAAAAATCTTACGCCTAACAGTTTTTCTCAAATAACAGGTAAAATATTCTAAGTTTGCGCGTACCGAACGCCGCAGGCTCAAACTATTATCTGTTAAGGATTCGTCCTAATTCTTAGGAGCGGGATTTTAAAATATGCATCTCAGCGAACTGACTCATCCAAACCAATTACACGGCCTGTCGATTCATCAACTCGAACAAATTGCCCGACAAATTCGAGAAAAGCATTTAGAAACAGTAGCCGCTAGCGGCGGACACCTTGGCCCAGGATTGGGTGTAGTGGAACTCACCTTAGCACTCTACCAAACACTCGACCTCGATCGCGACAAAGTTACCTGGGATGTCGGCCACCAAGCTTATCCACACAAGTTGATCACCGGTCGCTACAACAATTTTCACACCCTGCGCCAAAAAGACGGCGTTGCAGGCTATCTCAAGCGCTGCGAGAGCAAATTTGACCACTTCGGCGCCGGTCACGCTTCCACGAGCATCTCCGCAGCCTTAGGGATGGCGATGGCGCGCGACCTCAAGGGCGAAAACTTTAAAACTGTAGCAGTCATCGGCGACGGCGCATTGACAGGCGGCATGGCACTAGAAGCGATCAACCACGCGGGCCATATGCCGAAAACTAATGTGATGGTAGTGCTTAACGACAACGAGATGTCAATCTCGCCCAATGTCGGCGCAATTACTCGCTATTTGAACAAGATGCGACTCTCGCAGCCGGTGCAATTTCTCAAAGATAACTTGGAGGAACAATTCAAGCAAATTCCGTTTGTTGGCGAAACATTTACACCAGAAATGGAACGCCTTAAAGAAGGCATGAAACGGTTAGCCGTGTCCAAAGTTGGAGCCGTAATTGAAGAATTAGGCTTTACCTACATGGGCCCGGTAGATGGACACAATTTGGAAGAGTTAATTGCTACTTTCAAACAAGGTCACACCATCCAAGGCCCTGTGTTAGTTCACGTGGTGACGGTGAAGGGCAAAGGATATGCGATCGCCGAAAAAGACCAAGTAGGATATCACGCCCAAAACCCATTTAATTTAGCGACTGGCAAGGGCATTCCTTCGACTAAGCCCAAGCCTCCAGCTTACTCGAAAGTCTTTGCTCACGCCCTGGTTAAGCTAGCAGAAAATAATCCAAAAATTGTTGGGATTACTGCGGCAATGGCAACGGGAACTTGTCTAGACAAACTTCAGGAAAAACTCCCGAAACAGTACATTGATGTCGGTATTGCCGAACAGCACGCTGTCACATTGTCGGCTGGTTTAGCCTGCGAAGGAATGCGCCCGGTTGTAGTAATTTACTCGACCTTTTTGCAGCGGGGATATGACCAAATAGTTCACGATGTCTGCATCCAAAACTTGCCAGTGTTCTTCTGTTTGGATCGCGCTGGGATTGTCGGCGCCGACGGCCCCACGCACCAGGGAATGTACGATATTTCCTTCTTGCGCTGTCTGCCAAATATGACAATTATGGCGCCAAAAGACGAGGCAGAATTGCAGCGGATGGTAGTCACTGGCATCAACCACACGACAGGCCCGATCGCGATGCGTTACCCGCGTGGTAACGGTTACGGCGTGCCTCTGATGGAAGAAGGTTGGGAAGAATTGCCGATCGGCAAAGCGGAAATCCTTCGCAACGGCGATGACGTGCTAATCTTAGGTTACGGTTCAATGGTGTATCCGGCAATGCAAACCGCCGAGATGTTGAGCGAACATGGCATTGAAGCAACTGTGATTAATGCGCGTTTTGTCAAGCCTTTAGACACCGAATTAATCTTACCTTTGGCACAGCGAATCGGCAAAGTTGTCACGATGGAAGAAGGCTGTTTAATGGGTGGCTTTGGTTCAGCAGTAGCCGAAGCTTTGATGGATAACAATATCCTGGTTCCATTAATGCGCTTGGGTGTACCTGATACATTGGTGGATCATGCTACGCCTGAGCAATCCTTTGCAACTTTGGGATTGAATCCGTCGCAAATGTGCGATCGCATTTTAGCAACATTTAGCCGCCAAAAGTCACCAGTTAGCGTCTAATTAGCTAGAATTGTAGGGTGGGCACTGCCCACCTTACTTCAGCTTTACTGCACAAAAGGAGAATCAACAATGACTAACGTGAAGCCTAATCGTACAGTACGGCGCGGAAGGTTATTCCCCGAAATTCAGTGGTCAGAAGAAAAGAAAGCGCAGTGGCGCGCTGAAAGAGAAGCATTTTATCAGCGCTGCAAACCAACATTCGATCGCCTAAAACCAGAATTGATTAAAACCCACTACAACTGGTATATGGCAGTTGAACCCGACAGCGGGGACTATTTTATCGACAAGGATGATATGGTGGCCACCAAAATGTGCCGCCAGAAACACCCAAATGCTATCCCGTTCATGTTCCGCATCAACCCTACAGGGGTTTGTGGCACGATATGATTCAAGGCACATTTGGTAATGAGGATGAGCTATTTTTTGAAATTGAATTGATTGCTGATAACGGCTTAGAATTACCTGTTGATGCTCTGCTAGATACAGGTTTCTCGGGCTGGCTAGCAATGGATATTCAGGATTTAGAGGGACTTGATTGGATTTATATTAGACGACAAAAAATGCGAACAGCTAAGGGAGAATTTAATTTCGACCTTTATGCAGGAAAAATCAGAATTGACAATCAAGAATTCGATATTCCTGTTCACGTAGGTGACGGAGTACCGGAAATTTTAATCGGCCGGCAATGGCTGAAAAATCGGCGCTTGGTAGTTGATATTTCGGCGGGTGTTTTGACATTAGAAGCGAATTAATAGCAAGATGACTTTAAAAAATTTTGATATAGTAATAGTAGGAGCCGGCCCAGCAGGAGGCCACTGTGCAAGAATTCTAGCCAAATCCGGCCGCAATGTCTTGCTTGCAGAACAAAACGACAATTTTAATAAAAATGACTTTTCCAGCGCCGCCACACCTTTAGAAACCCTCTCTCAATTCGATTTACCCGAATCAGTTATCGGCAGTTTTTGGCACAAACTGACTATTGAAACTAGCAAAGTTAGTCAAACTTGGGAATCTCCCGAAAGTTTGGGAGTTGTACTCAACTTTGCAAAATTTAGAGCATTTTTAGCCGACGAAGTTGAGCGATTTGGCGGTGAAGTTTGGCTGGGTTGTCGCTACACCGGACATTCGCAAGCCAACGGCGAAACTACAGTAGAATTTAAACAGTTATCTGACGGGCAACTTATCAAAGTTAGCACGAAAGTCTTGGTTGATGCTACTGGCTTTTCGCGGGCAATTATGTACGACAAGGAAAATGATAAGCCTAATTTTTTGTCGGGAACCGGCATTGAATATTTAATTGAAGTCGAACCGGAAATTTACAATAAATATGCCAATGATTTAATCTTCTTTTTGGGTGATAAATGGATGCCGAAGGGTTATTCTTGGATATTTCCTATGGAACAAAATAGACTGAAAGTTGGTGCGGGACGCATTTTTTTAGATGCCAAAACGGTTAAGCATTTGTCACCGATTAAACAGTATATTGATTTGCTGATTGATGAATATCTGAAGTCTAAAAGTTATAAAATTATTGACAAACACGGTTCGACGCTGAAATACAGTCGCGGTTTGCAGGATATTTATTGGAAGGATAACATAATTGCGATCGGCGATACTGTCTCGACAGTAAATTTTCTGGGAGGCGAAGGGATTAGACACGGGATGGATGGTGCCGAAATCGCTGGGAAATACATTGAACAATATTTGGAGGGGGAAATCTCGGATTTTGCGGATTATGAGACCCAAATGCATCGCAAGTTTGATAGGAAATGGAATATTTCGGAAAGGTTGGCGGTGAGAAAGTATATTGATGATGTTAATGATGAATTGACAGATAAAATGATTTCTTATTTGAAGTACATGAAAACTAAAGATGTGATGGATATTTTATTTGATTATAAGTTTGAGAAGATTTCCAGAGGATTTGGCGGTTATTTGCGACGTAAATTTCAGGGATTGATGCAGCAATTTCACTTGTAGGGTGCGTCAGTTGAAAGATTTTTGATTGAGTTGAAAATATCTGGCTGACGCACCTTGTTGCAGCAATTTCCCTTGTAGGGTGCGTCAGTTGAAAGATTTTTGATTGAGTTGAAAATATCTGGCTGACACACCTTGTTGCAGCAATTTCACTTGTAGGGTACGTCAGTTGAAAGATTTTTGTTGAGTTGAAAATATCTGGCTGACGCACCTTGTTGCAGCAATTTCACTTGTAGGGTGCGTCAGTTGAAATGTTTTTGATTGTCTTAAAAATCTCTGGCTGACGCACCCTACAAATATACACATCTACGAACCAATTCCCAGAAATTTTCTGCTGTTACTTGAAGGCGGGGTAGCGACATTAAAGAATCGTGAAAATTGCTCGTACTCCATCTATATGATACACCGAAACTATACCCACTTGCTCCGATTAAATGCGCTACAATTTCATCGACATTCCCGTAGGGATAGGCAAAAACTCTCACAGATTTCCCTAATCCCCGTTCCAAAGTTGCGCGGGATTTCGCCGCTTCGCGCACAATTTCGGTGGGGGACAATGAAGTCAGAGGCTGATAGGTGGCAGACATGGAACCAAATTCAATCCCTGCATCCCGCAATTGTCTAATTTCCGGCCATTCCATTAACTGTACTTGTTCAAATTCGGCTTTTTCCCAACTATTTGTCTTTCCTATTGACTCGGCTACTAGAAAAACAGTGGCTGTAAAGTCAAAGCGTTTTAGTAAAGGGAAAGCGTAGGTTAAAAAGTCGAGATAGCCACCGTCAAAAGTTATTAATACAGCTTTACCTGGTAAAGGAGTTTTAGTTAGTTTTGCATTTTGCCAATCTTCCCAAGTTGCACTGTAATAACCATTTTCTTTCAGATACTGCAACTGTTGTTCAAAAACCTGCGGAGTAATTGCATTTAAACCATCGGGAGAAATGCGACGGTAGGCGAGAATCGAGAGTTGTTCTGTAATGCTATCATTGTCAAATATTTGAGTTTTCACTGAGTGAGAAACTTCTCGGTAAGGCGATTTTTGCCAAATGATTTCTGGTGCGTAAAATACTTGCTTTGGTAACTCGTTTTCTCTGGGAATTTGGATTATCACTTCCCCTGCGATTGCTGCTGATTTCGTTAATTCCCGCAGCGCCTGGGCTGGGAGTGCGGCGCGGCGGCTGATACTGGTTCCTGTTGCACCACATCGCCTACCGAACATCACCGCATCTTGGGGGTAAATGCCCCTAGAACCCTTTGCATTCAACCAGTCGGGCAGATTCGACCTTTGTTGTGCAGTAGAGGTTAAGCGCGATCGCAACGATTGCTTATTATCTAACGGTTTTCCCAACAAAGCTTCTCGCACGGTGGCGACGCACAACTCAAAACCGATATTTCGAGTAATTGTCGATCGCACTTTTTGAGCAGAAACAAAGTTATTTTCCACGGTAACGGTTACAATAGCGATCGCCACACCGCCTACTGTCACCAGCACGTCAATTTCAGCAAGCTCAACTTTTATATTAGTCAATTCTTCGCTAACTTCCACAGCAATCAAGTCTCCATCGAGAGTGATTGTGACTGCTTCATCGACGGTTTCGGGATTGTAAAAATTAGCCTCAACCCAATTAGGACGATTCCAGATTTCTTGTAAAAATAGCGTCCATTCCAGTTGGGGAGTTTCTGGATTGTCTTGAAAGAAGCGTGAAAGTATTGGCCAAGCAAACTGGGCTGCGATCGCATCTGCCAACACCGTACCCGTCACAATCCCGTCACAGACTGGCAATTCAATAAGGGACTTGCGTAGAAATAAGAGCCCAGCCATGCTATTGTATTGTCGAAGGAGCAGCCAAAGGATTGGTATAGTATTAAGCTCCAAATCCCTAACTTCGAGTTCAACACCTGCTAACTTGATTGTACAGCAAACGCGATTGAATATTTGTGGAACCTTAATATCCGAAATTAATTCGCTCACCTCCACCGTAACCTTGTAGGCAATTCTCGAATTTACCCACTCGATATGAGTTAGAATATTTTTAATTTCACTATCTTTAAAAACTCGATGATATTTGTGAACCTTAGTGCTTTGAATATCCCTGGCAATTCCTTGATGCCAAGGTAAATTCAAACTCAGCTTAGCTGCTTTTTCCTTATAATTAATCAGCATTCCAGCATCATACTCAATTCCAATAAAATTACAAATATCCTCTAGAACTAACTTTTTGTTTTCTACAAGATCTTCATATCTAACCAAGATATGATTAGATTTATCAAGATAGTTATGGCTAGTTAATACTGCATATTTCCATCCCTCGATACAGCGATCTAAATCCCAACCACCGCCCCACAATTCGTTAAAATCCCGAGTGGCTTCATACATAGAAGCGATGCAATCCATACTATTTCGCAAAATATGTATAAACTTAACATCTGGCAAAAAGCGGTCTATATCCTCAATAAAATATATGTGTTCCGGCGTTTTTTCCAACCAAATGCTTTTGTTCTGTTCCGCAGCCAAACCATCCAAAACTCCGACAAACCAACTAACTTTAGCTTCCACACTTTGATTGTCATCAAAACCTTGCAAAAGTTCAGGGCGATTAATCTCATCATTAAAAAAAGCTTCCATCCTGCTTGGCAACTTTGCCGCAAACTTCTCGTACAATAAATAGTGAAAAAACTTAGATTCAGGAAAAGAAATAACTTCAGGATGAGCCGCTAATAAACTCTGAAGAATTGTAGTACCGCTTCTTGGAGCTCCTACTAAAAATATTCGTTGCATTGTTGATTTTATATTAATAAACTGGCGATCTAATTTTTTTCGTGGAGTGGGGGCGGGTTTATCTAGATTGTTGGTAAAAATTAAATATGGTTGGTTAACCCGCCCCTACAGGAATTATGTTTTACCGTATTAATCCGCGTTAATCCGCGTTCATCTGCGGTTTCACAAACATCCTAACTCCAACTAAAATCTTCCTTCAACAAATCAGAAAGCTCCTGATTGTAAGGCTTAAAATAATTGGTTAATTCTTGTTCTATTTCCGGAGGCATATTACTGTAATCTTCGGCACTATTACCCTGATATTCTTTGACAGCACTCGCCTTAACATCCAAGAATTCTAACACCTCTGAAAACACATCTCCCGGATTTTTTTGAAAATCTTCGCTTTTGATAATTAGCAACTGTTCCCTGGGAAAATAATCGAGCCAATTCTTGATTTGTTCGACATAAATTCCTCTCGACAAGTAGGAATAATGCTGGTGGTTGAAACTGTAATAGCCTTCATCGGCTTTGAATTTTTCGATCTCACCTTTGAGTCTGTCTGGTTCAGATGCGATCGCCTTTTCAAAATCCAGCTTTTCACAGCCGATCGCCACTTCTAAATGATAGTGCATCCACGCTCTTTGTACCGGGTTGCGGAGCATCACAATCAGCTTAACATCCGGGAAACACTTGTAAACCCGCTCGGCCACCAACGGATGGTAAATATAGTAAGGAGTCATCTCCCACAGCAGCACTTTGTCACCCGCAACACTCCGCGTCAACTGCTTGCTGTACCACTCAACACCGCGCTCGAAATTCAATTCAAAAAAGTGTACTTGCTTAGCACCTTCTTTGATATTTTGCAAGTGATTTTCTAGATAGCCGTATAAAGCCTCGGTGCTGCACTTTTGAGCGCCCAGAATTAAAAAGTCAGGTGACTGCTTATTTTTCAACTGAGTGGAAATCTTGGCGTAGCTGGGATTATTTTTGTTCAAAGCGTGAACTTTGTCAGTTGTTTCTGGCAAATCCAGCACCTCCATTTTGCCGTCAAACTCCCAGCGGTAGGGCGGACAAAGGATCGTTTTTTGGTGTACAGTCGATCGCACGTACAGCGGATAAACGTGCCAGTGATAATCGTAAGCGTAGGCCCAACTCTTCTCGTAAACCCCAGGATTCACGTAATACTGCCCGTTTCCTAAATCCAGCCTGTCTACGTGCAGCCGGATTTTGCCTTTACCTTTCGCCAGCGGTATCAACCGGCCCATTTGATTAGTATTAGTCTCAAAACAACTTTGACCGTCTTCCCGACTGATTGTCACCCCAAAAATTGCAGCATCAATCGATTTGGGAACCGTGTAATGAATTTCAATAGTAATCGTATCGCCGCTGTCTATTTCCTCATCCGGCAACACTTTGACATCCGTAATTTCTACTTCCAAAGAACCGAAACGGTTTTCATTAACACGCAATTCCGAGCCTGTACTTGTGACTTCAGGAGGACGCATGGGAGTGCGCTTTTCTGTTTCCGATCGCATTTCCGATAAATACTGACCGGCTACAACTTCCGGCTCTCCGTAAGCCTGGATTTTACCATCCCGCAGCCACAAAGCTCGATCGCACAATTTCTGAATTTGTCCAGCATTGTGAGAAATTAAAACAATCGCACAACCTTTAGTTTTAAACTCGGCTATCTTGTTCAAACATTTAGTTTGAAAAGCCACATCACCAACCGACAAATGTTCATCAATTAAAAGCACTTCCGGATCGGTGTGTACCGCTACCGAAAAAGCCAGCCGCATTTGCATCCCCGTACTGTAAGTTCGTAGGGGGCTGTCAATAAACTGTTCTAATTCTGCAAATTCAACAATATCAGAGAAGCGGCGCGTCGCTTCCCGGTGAGTTAAACCAGCTACTACCGCACCCACAAACACATTTTCTCGCCCTGTTAAATCCGAGTGAAAGCCTGCACCCAAATCCAACAAACCGCCAATTTTGCCATTGACTTTAATACTTCCTTCCTCAGCACGGCCGATACCTCCAATCAGTTGCAGTAGTGTCGATTTTCCTGCTCCATTTTTGCCAAGAATTCCCAGCATTTCCCCAGGAGAAACACTAAAACTCACATCTCGCAAGGCCCAAAAATGTGCTTGTGGCTTCATCCGCCACCACCCCCACAAAGCAGCCTCCATAATCGTAAAAGGTCGATCGGCACTGTAGCTGTTGAAACGCTTGCCTAAACCTTTAATCACAATTGCTTGACGCATTTACAATTCCTCCACAAATCGATCGCTTTGCCGTCTAAAAATTCCCAGTCCGATCGGCAAAAGAGCAGCTACTACTACACTCACAATTAATAATGCCATCCAATCAGGCTGCGTGCCTCTGAGCAGTACAGCTCGGTAAGCTTCAATCAACGGCACCATCGGATTCAACTGATAAAATATCAGATATTCTTTCGGGACGCTGTTGAGGTCGTAGAAAATTGGAGTCAGATAAAAAAGCATCTGCAACAGTACGCCTAGAGTGTGCTGAGTGTCCCGGAAAGTAACGTTCAAAGCAGCGAGGGGATAAGCCAAACCGACTGTCAAAAAAAACTGAATTACCAGCAGCACTGGCAAAAAAAACAGCACTGAATTCGGCTGCAAACCGTCAATTATCAGAAATATCATTAAGACTGGGAGCGCCAGTAAAAAGTGAATTAGCCCTGTTGCTGTTGTGACTACAGGCAAAATGGCGATCGGAAAATTTGGCTGTCTAATTAAAGCGCGGTTGCTGGTGATTAGTCCTGTTGCTTGAAATAAGGCACTTTGAGTCCAAGTCCAAATTAATAAACCACTGAAAGCAAACGAAGAATATTTTGGAATGTTGATTGGAATTACCGATCGAAACACAAAAGAAAAAACCGCCAACTGCAACAGTGGATTGATCAAAGTCCAAGCAATCCCCAGGGCCGATCGCTTGTAGAGTAGTTTCATGTCGCGATCGACCAACTCGCGCAGCAAATCAAAGAAATGAGCGACTTGGCGCCTGTAAACCAGTTGTCCTGCATTTCTCACTGGACACCCCCAGCTATTACCTGCGGTTCAACTTCCTGCGATTCCTCTTCAGCAAGGGCCACCAACTGCCGCGCTTGCAACTGAGCTTCTCGGTAAGCAAAAGGACTTTGCAAAGCCCCCAGCAATTCGCTGACTACGAATTTGCGGGGAAGTTTGCCAGGATTCCGCAAGCGGCGCAGCAGCCACCAACCCAACCACTCAAACACGACAAAGTGCACAAGTTGGGCGCGCCCTACGGTACGGTTGCGATCGCAAGTCAGCAAATAAGCCCCAAAACTGCGCCCGTTATCCTGTAACTGTCGGCTCAAAGCTTTGTCGCTGCGCCGGTGCAAGTGCCACACCAAAGTGCTCGGATCGTAAAAAGTCGTATATCCCTTCGCCAAAATCCGGTGAAACATCTCGACATCGCCAGCGCCGCGTGTCGCCGTCCCCACATCAAGAGCCACGTCAAAGTTGCCCACAGCCTCAAAAATTTGGCGGCGGAAAGCCATATTTGCTCCAACGCCGTAATTGCAAGCCCACAGCAAATCTTTCACCGAAAGTTTGTTACCTTCAACTTTGAATTTGTGTAAATATTGCAGCATTCCGCCGTAAACCAGCTCAAATTGCTGTTGGGGCATGGTTTCCAGTTCCGCAGCCGAGACTAAACCGCTGACGGCCATGACTTCGGGATCGGCAAAGCCAGCAGCAATTGACCGCAGCCAACCTCGATCGGGTCGCGCGTCGTCGTCGGTAAAAGCAATAATTTCGTGGCGGGCTTCCGCGATGCCGCGATTTCGTGCCCAGTCCAATCCTGGCCGTTCCTCTTTGACGTAGCGTACAGGTAATCCCGCGACGTATTCGGCAGTTCTGTTGTTGGAGGGAGCGTTGTCTACAACGATAATTTCGCGATTGGGGTAGTCGAGGGCCAGCAGCGATTCCAGAGCGCCTTTGAGTAAGTCAGTGCGATCGCGCGTACAGATGACAACGCTAATTGGTGGCAATTCTCGATCGAACTCTGCGATCGGGGCTAACTGCTCTGCCAAACTCAATTGAATCAACGTCTTGCCCATCTGCTCGACAATTGTTTGTCGCACTCGATCTGCCGAGATTGTCTGTTCCCAGGGATTGTTATTAACATAGCCCCAGCCGATCGGGCGTCCTCGGTAGCGAACCAAGATGCGGACGCCTTCATATTTTTCTAGTCCCCTAATCGGATTTATCTGTTCAGTAAACTCGATCTCAAGCATTTTTATTGCCATAATTTCCTCCTAACTAAATATCCGACTTGGAATCTGGCACTTTTAGATTTTAGATTTTAGATTTTAGATTGATGGCAATTGTAATCTCAAATCGGCAATCCAAAATCGGATGGAGCATTAGGTATTTAGTATTTGTGATTGGCGATTAGGAAAATTACTAGCCATTAACATGAAGCACTAGCTATTAATTTCACTATTCCCATTACCTATTACCCCTTACAACTTACCAATTAGCAATTATTTAATTGCCAAAACACGATCTTCAAAAGCAAGTAAAGGTTGTGTTGCGATCGACTCAGAACTGTGTGGCATACCGTTAACCGCCATCGCTCTCGCCAGCGGTTCGGCTAAGTGCAGCGCCAGAATCGTTCGCAGGTGAACTCCCCGTAAAGGTTCGGCGCCAACTTCGGGAGGGATATGACCGATTGTCAGTTGGCCGTAGTAAAGGTAAATACCGGCGGGTCTTTCGGCATCAATCCTTTGTTCTGCTGCTTCCAAACCTTGCTGCAAATCGATTTCTATTTCGTTTTCTGCCAAATCCGCGCGGGCCGGGCCTTCTTGCAGAAAACTAGAAATGCCCGATCGAGTTTTCAATTCGTCTACCACACCACGGAAGTACCAGTAACCGCGCAATTTAGTGTTCAGCCACCGCCAAGTACCGCGCATCCGGACAGCTTCTAGTAAATCTAGCGATCGTCTCAGTCCCAACACCAGCAAATCTAGCGCGGCCGGCCAGTAAAAAACCAGGGCGACCAAAATCCGATCGACCAGAGAGTAAGGAGTTTCGTAATCCCCTACGTGCAGAGTAGGTCTGAGTTCTGGGTGCCTCTGACCCAGCAAGACATCGGAGCGGCCTTCCGCACGCGCGCGCCGAAAAGAGCGATCGAGGTTGTTAGTTTCGTGTTCGTAGTGATACCCGACTGCATCCGCTGCCACAGCAAAAGGTATATTTGCTTTGAGCAAGCGTAAGCCGAACTCGTAATCTTCATGGGCAGTGCCTTGGCCGAAGCCTGAATCGAAGCCTCCGGTGCTAGCAAACAGTTCTGCATCCAGAGAAAGGTTGCCGGTGAGCAAGTCTTGATAAGTGTGACGGTGAGCAGGCTGGCTCATCTCATAAAATTTTTCTTCCCACCAAGCCCGCACTGTTACGTCAAAGAATCTAGTCCCTCCCTGCAATTTAGGAGGATAAGGGCCGATTACCGCGCAGCCCGGACGCTGTTGGTGAATGCGTACATGACTTTCGACTAAAGGCGGAGTTGGTTCGATATCGTCGTCTATAAATATCAGCAGTTTTCCGGTAGCGGAGGCTGCTCCGGTATTCCGGGCGATCGAAGCAGCCCGACACTTTGCTTCAATAACCTGTATTTTAAACGGAGCTTGGTAGTCTTTGAGCATTGCCAAAGTATCGTCAATGCAGCTATCTGCAACTACCGTCACTTCGATGAGGTCGATCGGATAAGTCTGCGAGTGCAGGGCATCGAGAGCGCGCCGCAGCGAATAACTGCGGTTGTGACTGGGAATAATTACGCTAACAGTGAGATTTTCCCTGTTCATAATTGGTAATTGGTAATAGGAATTGGAAGATGGAAGATGGAAGATGGAAGATGGAAGATGGAAGATGGAAGATGGAAGATGGAAGATGGAAGAATCTCAGCTAATAACGTTCGCGAGCGGGGACGCTCGCGCTAATAACGTTCGCGAGCGGGGACAGCACTATGACTAATGACTAATGACTAATGACTAATGACTAATGACTAATGACCAATGACTAATGACTAATGACTACTGACTACTAACTACTAACTACTGACTTCCCTTTAATTTCTTGCAACCGTTTGCGAGAAGCAAAATAAGCCATCGGGCCGCCGATGCAGCCGCGAAGTTGAGCTAAGAGCAAGTCTTTTGGGATAGAGTCCGGTTTGTTTCGCAAAGAAGCAATCAACTCAGGCAGTTGTTTGTAGCGCAGCCATCCCCAGGCTAACAGCGGTATGCTAAACTCCCGATTTTTCACCAAAGTGCGCGTCCAGAAAGCGTAGACTCCAATTCCGTAGCAGTACATCGTTTTGCGCAAATCTTCCCAATCGCGCCGGTGACGATGCCAGCTTAGAGCCCTCGGTTCGTAGATAATGCGATAGCCCGCAGTCAGGATGCGGACATAAAGTTCGTGATCTTCCCCGCATTTTGCAGGCGTCCCCACACCCAAAGCTTCGTCAAATAGACCTACGCAGTCGATCGCGCTCTTCCGCAAAGCCATACTCGCCGAAACACCTATAGGAGCTACAATCAGCGGGTTGCAGTACGCCCCGTCGAAGATGACTCGCTGAAATCCACGTCCGTGGGGGCTGTAACGCTCGAACCATTCTTGAGCTTCAGTTTCGAGTTCCAAAGGCATTACCAACCCGGTGACACACATAACTCGCGGATCGCCGAAATTGTGCAAGAGCGATCGCAACCAGTTCGGATCTGGTACTGCATCGTCATCTGTCAGAGCGATAACTTCCCCCTTAGCTTCCAGCACAGCGCGGTTGCGGGCAGTGCTAGACCCCGCCACGTCTTCCCGCACGTAGCGGACTTTTGGGTAATTTTCGACCAGTTCCCTCGTAGCCTCCGTGGCGGGACAATTGTCAATTACTAAGTATTCCTGACCGTCGTCGGGCAGCCGCATCAACGCGTCGAGACAGCGCTGCAAATCTTCCGGGCGATCGCGCGTGCAAACCGCTACAGTGGCTGTGGGCATTGCCTGTACTGGCCCGCGTTCGTCCCATTCCAGGGTCTCGTAGAGCCAATTTTTCCACAGGTTATCGCCCACAGCATTCATCAGTGTTTCCCGCAATTGGGAGCCGTCTATGCGACCTCCGACTGCGGGTAAAGTCGCTTGACCGATCGGTTTTCCGTGCAGTCTAATTAAAACCAAGGCTTTGCTGTAACGCTCCTCAACCGCTATTTCTGGCGGTAGTTGGGAGATTTCCAGGTCGAGAATAGCTGTTGCCATTTTAGATTTTAGATTTTAGATTTTAGATTGCAGAATTGTGAATTTTAGATTGCTGAACAAGGTTCAAAAAAAACATCTATTCTCCGTATTTTACCGGATGTCTTTTAGCCAAAATTGTTGTACGAGATAGCAATTTATCAATGTCATACTTGTCGCTCACCGATCGCGAATCAAACATAAAGCCTCATTTTGGTGATTGCTGTTATTTATTTTTACTTTCTATCGTCGGCTGATGTCAAGTTTTTTTTCTACACAATTTTTACCGCCGAAGGCGATCGCACGTCCGGGCTGATGTCAATTGCAGGTGTTAATCGCCCATGCTGTCGAGGTGACGATAGAATATTTAGTCAAAATTTGGGCGAATTGAGACCTAACATTGAAAGGACTAAAGTCCTTATTACGAACCAGTTTGTAGTAAGGACTTTAGTCCTTCTTTTTCTCTAAAGGTTTGTAGTAAGGACTTCAGTCCTTCTTTTTCTTAAAAGGTTTGTACTAAGGACTGAAGTCCTTCTCCTCTAAAGGTTTGTAGTAAGGACTTCAGTCCTTCTTTTTCCCTAAAAGTTTGTAGTAAGGACTGAAGTCCTTCTCCTTCTATACTCGCGTTTGACTGTGCAGAATTTCTGCTA
The DNA here is from genome assembly GCF_020738665.1 of Microcoleus sp. PH2017_08_TRC_O_A. Lineage (NCBI taxonomy): Bacteria > Bacillati > Cyanobacteriota > Cyanophyceae > Oscillatoriales > Microcoleaceae > Microcoleus > Microcoleus sp. PH2017_08_TRC_O_A. The sequence goes on along the minus strand of NZ_JAEQCE010000021.1, from coordinate 46,233 downwards.
ACAGCATCTCTTGGCTTTTCGCAGGTTCTTTGCAAGTCAAACACTCACAAACTAACCCGATAACACCTTCAGGTAAATCAGCCTCAATCTGACAGACAGCAGTCGGATAATACCGCGAAATCAATCCAGAAATCTGGTCGGGCGACGTGCGAATTAGGGTAGAATGCTGGTACCAATCTAAAGCCGAAAGTAGACTCGGACAAGCTTGGGGACTATCTCGGACAATACTGCTGAAAGCTTGCAAAGCTTGTTGGGCGCGATCGAGATATTCTAAATTTTGACCCAGCAGCGCCAAGCGAACCAAAGAGGCGATCGCAACTCCATTAGCCGCCGGAGTAGCATTGTCAGTATAACTGCGTTCCCGCACCAACAAATCCCCGCTAGCATCCTTAGCAGTATTGTAATACCCGCCCAATTCCAAGCTCCACAAAAACTCATCAAACTCATCTTGCACCCGCACAGCTTTCTCCAACCAAAACTGAGAATTCGGCAATTGCTGTACAGATTCCCCGTTTCCTAACATCAAACTCGCTTGATGCAAATCCAACAAAGCTTTCACAAACAAAGCATAATCTTCCGACTGCGCCGCCACCGCCGATTGTCCGTCATAATTCAGTCGCTGAAACCGCCCGTCAATCCACTGATTGTCTAAAATAAAATTAGCAGCTTTCACAGCCAATTCCAAATACTCAAAATTCCCAAAAACAGCCGCCGCCCGCGCCAAACCCGAAATCATTAAGCTATTCCAAGCCGCAATCATTTTCGTGTCAGTAACTGCGGGAATTCTCCCCGGCCAACTGTCGTTTTTCGCTTCTTGATTGTTGCGGGCTGGCGGAAAGGTTTGCACAGTATCTGGATGGCCGCCGTAGCGCAGAGCAAAAAGTTTAGCTAAAGCCGTTTCTGCCGTTGCATTGAATTTTCCCGGATGTCGGCGCTGCAATACATTTTTGCCTTCAAAATTGCCACTGCGACTAATATCAAACTGTTCTTGAACTTCAGCAAATTCCTCGACAGTTAACAGCGTTTGTAGTTCGGTGTAAGTCCAAACATAAAACGCTCCTTCTTCCGGCTCAACTTCCTCTGAAGTGTTAAAACTGTCAGCATCCTGTGCTGCGTAGAAATAGCCAGTCGGCGCAGTCATTTCTCGCTTCAACCATTCTACTGTCCGCGCGATCGCACTTTCAAAAGCTGGCTCTTCAATTCCCGCACTCCACAAATTCGCTAAATACTCAACAATTTGACCGTTATCGTAGAGCATTTTTTCAAAGTGCGGCACAGTCCAAGTTGCGTCAACCGTGTAGCGGTGAAATCCCCCCGCTACGTGGTCGTAAATGCCGCCCAAGGCTAAGTCTAAGCCGCGCTGAGTGCAGACTTGTTTGCTGTCATATTTTGCATCAAAATTAAAGCGCGTTCCCCGCAGTGCTAAATCAGCATAGGGCATCATTGGAAAACTCGGCCCGGGGTTACTCCGGGCAATAATTCCGGTATTGAGTTCTAAGCCTTTTTGGAAGACTTCGCGATTTAATTCTGCGGTTGTTACTGACAGCAGCGCCGACTGGTGGAGGTTGTCTAAAATTTCTCCTTTGAAGGCTTGCAATTTGCGCTTTTCTGTATCGTAAAAGCGGCGAATAGATTGCAACACTTCTAAAAATCCGGGGCGTCCGTAGCGCGGAGTTACGGGGAAATAAGTGCCACCGTAGAAGGGAACTCGCTCGTCGGGAGTGAGAAAAACGTTGAGAGGCCAACCGCCTTGGCCCGTCATCATTTGCAAGGCTTGCATATATATGCTGTCGATGTCCGGGCGTTCTTCGCGATCGACTTTTATCGGTACAAACTGCGAATTCATGTATTCGGCGATCGCGCGATCGGAAAATGCTTCTCCTTCCATCACTGTACACCAGTGGCAACTAGAGTAGCCAATTGACAAAAAAATCGGTTTATTTTGGCCCAGGGCCGTTTCTAAGGCTTCGTCGCACCAGGGCCACCAGTCGATCGGGTTTTCGGCGTGTTTCCGCAGGTAAAGGCTTTGGGATTGAGCAAGACGGTTGACCATAATCAAAGATAATTTAACTTGTGCTGAGTAAGTTTGTCAGTTATTTAGCAGTTTAGCGTGAGATGTTTTAGTTAAGTTTTGGCGACAATCATGTTTTAATATTATTACTGATTATCTCGATATAAAATGAGTTTATCATCTCGTCGAAATTTCAATCAACGGCTCGGACATTTTTTGTTGAGTGTTGTAGTTCCTCCTGTCATTCTCAAACAGTGCCAATCCGAACCATCTGAAAAAGCAGAACCATCTAACAAGCCTCTATTAAAAAGCAATAGTGACTCCAAAAAACAGGCAAAAAAATTAGTTCAAGAAGTAGAATTATTCGTACCGACTTTTTTGGGAAATGACCAGCGCAGGTTTTACGGTAGAGGTGTCCCCAAAGGCTTGAAGTTAATCAAGAAATTTGAGCTAGGAAGCGGCCGGACTTTTTTGGGAAGGCAATCTCAAGTTTGGAGTGGTGCCGGTTGGACTGGACAGCCAACAATTACCAGAGATCGGGATAAAACTTATTTAATTATAGGTGCTTTTGACCACTATTTGCACAAAATAGACATGGCGACAAATAAAGAAGTTTGGCGCTATGAATTTGATGATATAATTAAAGGAAGTTCAACAATTTATATCGACAAAACAGCCAACGCCGAAAACAGAATTGTGATTTTGCAAGGCAGCCGCAGTGGCGGTGGTGGCAAAAATCTTGTCCCGAGTTTTAGGGCAATATCTTTTAGAACCGGTAAGGAACTGTGGAAGTTGGACATCCGGAGAACGCCCAGCTACAGTCAGGATAACGATAGCAGTGCTTTGTATCTGGGCGATGGCCTGTTGTTCAATGCGGGGGAAAATGCGATCGGCTATTTTATCAATAGTTCTGCCAGCAAAGCTAAAGTTAAACAAGGAATTAAGCAACCGCAGATCTTGTCGGAAGTACAGCTTTATGCGCCAGGAGATATCAGCAAGCACGGCGGTAACTTGGTAGCAGAATCATCACCTTCTCGGCTCAAAGATAGACTGTTTATAGCTGCGGGTTCTGGACATATTTATGGGATAAGTATTAAAACAAAAAAGATAGTATGGGATTTCTATACTGGTTCAGATATTGATGGAAGTGCTGTAATATCTAAATCGGGGAAACTGTTTTGTGCGATCGAAAAACAATACATTGCAGGTAACGGCGGAGTCCTCAAACTAAATCCGAACAAAGAACCGAATGCCAGCGTCGAATGGTTTTTGCCAACCGGAAATCGCCGACTTTCAGGCTGGGAAGGCGGAATAATCGGTTCGGTGGCGTTGAATGATGAGTACAATCCTGGGGGATTTCCAGCGCTATTTGCCACAAATGCGATCGATGGCAATTTGTACATCGGTTCCCAAGATACGATTACAGGTAAAAAGAATGCTGTACCTTGGCGAAATCAGTCTTACGATACTCCGGTAATCGTGTTTAAAAAGGAGATTGGTTCTTCGATTTCTACTCCGATATTTACTGATGGCAATAAACTAATTAGTGCGGGATATAATGGTGTTTATTTGTTTGAGTTGAAGTGGGAACGAGCGAAGTCGGGGGATAAGAATGCTTTGAAAAATGCTAAGGGCGAGTTTTACCGTTTGAAGGTAAAAGAATCGGGTAGATTTAAGCCGGGTTTATCGTTTGAGGCGACACCTGTTGTTTGGGATGGGCTTGTGAGGATTTGCGCCCGGGATGGCTGGATGTATACTTTGGGTTAGAATTGATATTTTCCACAATACAGCAGCAACAGGCAAGATGCCTGTTCCACAATACAGCAGCAACAGGCAAGATGCCTGTTCCACAGCAGCAACAGGCAAGATGCCTGTTCCACAATACAGCAGCAACAGGCAAGATGCCTGTTCCACAATACAGCAGCAACAGGCAAGATGCCTGTTCCACAACTAATCAATTATCTTGTGGAATGGGCATCTTGCCCGTTCGATCGACTTTCGGCAGTTTCCGGGTGTTGAAATCCGCCAATGGCACCACCTACCGTTTAACAGCGCTTGTCTCTATCATAGAAAGGATATCAGGAATTATAGGAAACTTATTATATGGCGACCAATGACAGTCAAATAAATCAAATTTACGGTGCTGAGGATGCCCAAGGTATTTTACAGCTTGCGATCGCACGGCGACAAGATGACGGCGAACTTTCCCGAGTGCAGCTTTTCGAGATTGGGGCGGAATTAGGCATTTCCGAACAGGATATCGTGGCGGCGGAACAGCAATGGTTAGCCACTAGAGGTGAATTTCAGGAAAAGCTGGTTTTTAACTCTTACCGTCGCGGCAAATTGCGAAAAAACTTGACAAAATACGGCATTGTCAATACTTTTTTAGTTTTGTTTAATCTAGCAGGATCCCACGAGCTTTCTTGGTCACTCTTCATTTTACTAACCTGGGGATTGGGATTGTCGCTGAATGCTTGGAATGTTTATCAAACTGAAGGGGAAGATTACGAACAAGCTTTTGGGCGGTGGCGTTTGAAGAAACAGGTGGGAGAGTCTATCGGCACTGCGACGGATAAGTTTATGAAGTGGTTGCAGTCTTGATATTCAGTCACTCTTTTGTCAATGACATATTTATCAGCTAAAGTCTGCGATTAATTCACAAACTTCGCAATTACAGAGGAAACTAATCAATTTTAACATCAGGCTTCATCGCCCTGACTTCTGCTTTTAGATGAGGATTTAACCTCCAGGCGGGCTATTGCGAAGTGGCAACAATTAATTGCAAATGTAATTAAGTTCGATCGCGCAATCCCAACCTCAACCAAAAAATGCTATAATACCAACTTTAACTGCTAAACATATCCGCGAGCCGAAAACACAAGAAAATCTTATGGTGATTATTACCTCACAAGAAATTGCCCAATTTCGATCGCAATTAGCGGAATATCCCGCAGCCCTCAAAGCCCTAGACGAAATCGAAGATTGTGAAGGCAACATCGAAGATGCAGCTATTTCTCTAGCAATTCAAGCTGGACAAGAACCGAATATCTCTGAAAACTGGTTGGATGGATTGGCAAAAAGATGCCGCGTTGCTATTTGCAAATCTGAGGTAAAAGAAGAGTTGATAAACGGACAATTGAATGCTGCTTTTAGAGATTTAGTTGCTGCCAAAACTTGCCCGCAGATTTTGGTAACATCGGTGATTATTTATGTATTTAAAACTGGGGTAAATGATTTTTGCGAGCCTCTTGAATATCAGTTGTAAAGGTATCGATGGAGTTAAGATTCCCCGATTTCCCAAAACATGATACAACGAGGGGATTGCGTAGAGATAGCTACGCTGCGCGTACTTTTATCTATCACTGTGCGCGGCTGTAGCTAGCGGGTACGACATCCGGTGACAAACCCAAAGATTTCCCCAGCAAGCGAGCAAGTTGCACTAAAAAATTAGCAGTATCTTCGTCACCTTCCCGGGCCATTGAAGCTGATATCTGGATTAGCATCTGCACAAATCCCGCATCTATTAAATCGGAACAGGAACTTAAAACCTCTGGTTCTTGACCGTTGGGACAGGTAAGCACTCGCTCGATCAAGTTCAAATAAGCCTCTTGACGTTCTGGATTCATTTTGGGGGGAAATGTACAGTAAATAATTTATTATTACGTTTAACTCGGTTCTGTCAATCAGGCGATCGCACAAGCGATCCCCGTCTTTCCTCTAGAAACTCCATTCAGTCAGGAATAGACAGAAGCTTAAAGAAAATCTTAAGTTTTTTGATGCTACTTTAGTGGAGATCTCGGCGCTGATGCCGCACCCTACAATTTAAGGGTAAGGTGCTGATGGCGCACCCTACAATTTAAGGGAATTAGGAATATCAAACATGAAAATAGGAATATTTTTAGGAAATCTCGGAAATCCCGCCATCTACTATCCGACACTAGGCAAAATTACTGGCGGAGTCACTGCTAGCATTTTTCTGTGCCAATTGTTGCAATGGCAAACACAACAGTCTAACTCGGGCGAATGGGTGAAAACTAACAGCAGCGAAATTGAAAAAGCTACTGGTTTAAATCGCGAAGAACAGGAATTAGCGATACGGCTGCTGAAAGTGCGATCGCTCCTGAAAGCAAAATCCACAAATCCCAACACCGACACTCTCGAACTCTGGGCGGATATTGACGCCTTCGAGGAAAAATTTAATAACTTGTTGACACCTACTTCCGGCGATAGCATAACACAAACAAGCCGCGAAAACAACAATCTTCCTCTAGAAATATTTGCCGAAACTTACACCCCAGAGCGTGCGGTTAAAACTGACAAGTTTTTCGGGCAACCGCGGCAGCAAATAGCGGTTGCAGTCAATCCAAATTATCGATTTAGCGGGCCTTGGAATTCCCAAGAAGAACTGCATAACTTTCAGCGAGCTTTAGAAGAATATGCCAGACAGCATAACTTATGGTTTGGCAATCCTTCGGGATGGGCTTTTAAAATTATTGATAGCATGACAAAGGGCTTAACTTCGACTTTTTGGGACGAGTTTATCGCGGGAATTCCTTTAGGAGAAAGTCAGAAAGTTAAGCGGGAGTGGGAAATTGAGCCGGAAGTGCCTTATCCGGCGTTTGAGGAGGAGCGAATTCAGTATTACGTGCACAAGGGCGAACCGCTGGAAGCAGCGGTATCTAAAGCTCGTGCTGATTTGAGAAACCCGGTTTTGGGGAAGGATTTGTGGGAGGGTTTTTTGCGAAAGTGCGATCGCCTTGCGGATGATGCGCTCAAAGCCAAAAACCAAGGGGTAGAAACCGCATATTTACCGTCTTCCTTCAACGAAAGACCGCAAATTACCAAAGAAAGTGTGATGAATAAATTAGGGGCGATCGCGCCGCAATTTGCCCTTAATCCATCCACATCTGAACCAATTCCTGAACCGCCAAAAATCGAACAACAACAGCCACCAACTACAGACGAAATCCCGAGTATTTCGTTTTTGCAAAAAGCTTACCAAACTTCTCTCGGTCGAAGTATAGTTGAAAAACAAATTGCTGCTAATCCAGAATGGGGCTATGAAATTTTTGACGGTGAAATTGTAGAATCTATCCCTTTTTAATGAGGCTAAAATGAAACGAATTAGCGATATCAATCCGCTGGGAAGTGAGCGCCCAAATCCTTCTAATCCAGAAAGAGAAAAGCTGCGTCAGGAAAGATTGCAGCGCGAGAAAAATTCAGGTTTTCAGCAGTTAATAGAGCTTTGTATTTTGGGCGAATACGACATGGCTAAACAACTTGCAGCCAGAAATTCTAGCTGGGGTTATGAAATAGTTGATGGAGTTGTAGTGGAGCAGATAGATTAGGTTCGTAGTGAGGACTTTAGTCCTTTCAAGTTCGTAGTGAGGACTTTAGTCCTTTCAGCCTCGGTTTTAAGGACTGAAGTCCTTACTACAAACCTAGTTTTGTGCATATGTTATAATTACAATAGAGACTTAATTTGTTTGAAGATTATGACAGTTATTAATGCCAAAAACTTAACATTAGGAGAAGTCCACCGTCTTTTCGGCTTACAAAAGCACTACAACAGCTCATTTACCTCGCTGTTATCCCTTGAAGATATAACAGAACACGAACAGCAGGAACTTATACAAATCCGGGATGACTTCGATGACTACATCTCTACCGATCGCGTTTCTGAAGGATTGGTACAAGCTCTGACTACTTTTCCCTTAATGCGATTAGCTGGCTTCTACCGCCCACCTATTAAAATTAGTCTAGAACAAGACATTGCCGAAATTAGCATTGAAGATGAAGACATAATCATTAAAGGGCGGTTTGATATTTTGGCAGTCAATAAATTAAAATCATTAAGAAGTGAAACATCTTTTTGGGTTTTAGTGATTGAAACTAAAAATTCAGGAATCAACGCATTTATGGGTTTATCCCAATTGCTTACCTATGCTTATCAAAATTTAAAATATCAAGACGCAATCTGGGGTTTGACAACCAATGGAATGGAATATCAGTTTGTCAATATCCGTCGTGGAAATCCGCCCACCTATCAGTTAATGCCTTTGCTAAATCTGATGGAACCAGAATCTTCAGTTGTGTTGCTGCAAGTGTTCAAAGCTATTTGCAAGCTCTAACAATCCAATCTTGAAACGGCGGAAGCAGCTTTTATATGTACAGAGGCGGTTTCAACCGCCGAGTCTTCTGCACAAAAAAATGAGGCGGGGAGAATTCCCACGCCTCAATTTTTAGCTAGCTTTTTCTCTACAAAATAGAGTTGTTAAAGCTTAGTAGCCTCTGGTGTTAGGCTTGTGCACGATGAAGCTCAGCACTTGGCACTGCTTCACGTTGTCAAAACCCATGACGCGGATGTAGCAGGTGGGGTTTTCAGAGCGGCAAGCTTGAACTTCAGTCATGATTTCTTGGACGCTGCGAGCACCAAACAAAGGCAACTTCCACAATGTCCAGTAGCGCATTTCAGCGGCAGAGGTTTCGTTGAATTCTACGCCGGGAATATAGCCTTGATCCAAGATGTATTGCAGTTGCTTGGCAATTTGGGCGTCTGTCAGCGGGGGCAAATATGACAGAGTTTCGTAACGACGCTCTTTAGGTAAAGTCTTCATTTTTTGTATCTCTAAGGTGTGTGTTCGATTCGCCAAGTGCGATCGATTAACTCGACAAATTATCCAGATTCGGTTCAGAATCTATTGAGGATGTTTCAGGATTACTGCTAGAAACAGACCAATTAAGTTGCGTAATTCGCTCCAAATGCTGGCGTCTGTGTTCCATATTCGACTGTTGAATGCCAGTACAAACCATTTCTGGCAAAAATTCCGTCACATCGTGCGCCAGATATTCTCGCACCGTCATGATCCGAAATCCTAAATCTTGATTTTCCCTCAGCAGTTCCTCAATGTAAGCTTCTCCATCTTGGATTTTGCCCTTGGTGGAAAAGTCATTCAGCCAGATTGCCAGAGGAGGATTGGTTTCGCTCAACTGAGCTACAACAATCCGCACGGATTGATAGGTTAGGTAACTTGCCAGCACCTTAGCGGTGTCTTTCGCAACTTGTTTGAGATCCATTTGACCCCAGCTCCCTCAAATTTTAGGTTTTGAATTTTAGATTTTGGATGCAAACTTACTTGTAAATCTTCTTCAAAGATAAAGACTTAACAGCAAGTTTGCGACCTAAAACTTAAAATCTCTAACCAAAAATCATCAAACGGTATCCATTGCCTCGAACTCAAACTTGATTTCTTTCCAGAGTTCGCAAGCAACAGCCAATTCAGGGCTCCATTTGCAAGCTTCGCGAATGATGTCTCCGCCTTCGCGCATCAAGTTGCGGCCTTCGTTACGAGCTTGAACGCAAGCTTCCAATGCAACGCGGTTAGCTGCTGCACCAGGTGCGTTACCCCAAGGGTGGCCCAAGGTGCCGCCGCCGAACTGCAAGCAGGAGTCGTCGCCGAAGATTTCAACCAAGGCTGGCATGTGCCAGATGTGGATACCACCGGAAGCAACTGGCATGACACCAGGCATGGAGGCCCAATCTTGGGTGAAGTAAATACCGCGGCTGCGGTCTTCTTCGATGTGGTCTTCGCGCATCAAGTCTACGAAGCCCATCGTGATGCCTTTTTCGCCTTCGAGTTTGCCCACAACTGTACCGGAGTGCAGGTGGTCGCCGCCGGACATCCGCAAGCACTTGGCAAGCACGCGGAAGTGGATACCGTGGTTCTTTTGACGATCGATCACGGCGTGCATAGCGCGGTGAATGTGCAACAGAATACCGTTGCGACGGCACCATTTGGCCAAGCTGGTGTTTGCAGTGAAACCACCGGTTAGGTAGTCGTGCATGATGATGGGGGTTTTGATTTCTTTGGCGAACTCAGCCCGTTCCATCATTTCTTCAAAGGTAGGGGCGGTTACGTTGAGGTAGTGACCCTTGACTTCGCCAGTTTCTGCTTGAGCTTTTTCAATAGCTTCTTGAACGAACAAGAAACGATCGCGCCAACGCATGAACGGTTGCGAGTTGATGTTTTCGTCGTCTTTGGTGAAGTCCAAACCGCCGCGTAGAACTTCGTAAACGGCGCGGCCGTAGTTCTTAGCAGACAGACCCAATTTGGGCTTAATTGTACAACCCAGCAAAGGACGGCCGTACTTGTTCAATTTGTCGCGCTCAACGGTAATACCGTGAGGAGGGCCTTGGAATGTTTTCAGGTAAGCAATGGGAATCCGCAAGTCTTCTAACCGCAGAGCACGCAGAGCTTTGAAACCGAAAACGTTACCAACCAAAGAGGTCAGCAAGTTGGTGACGGAACCTTCTTCAAACAAATCCAAAGGATAAGCGATGAAGCAGATGTATTGGTTGTCTTCACCGGGAACTGGCTCGATGTCGTAGCAGCGACCTTTGTAGCGGTCGAGGTCGGTCAGGAGGTCAGTCCACACAGTTGTCCATGTACCGGTGGAAGATTCAGCAGCCACAGCAGCTCCAGCTTCTTCTGGGGGAACTCCTGGCTGAGGTGTGACGCGGAATGCTGCCAAAATATCTGTATCTTTCGGCGTGTAGTCCGGTGTGTAATACGTTAGTTTATAGTCTTGAACTCCGGCTTTATACCCAGCCTTTGATTGAGTTTGGGTTTGCGCGTAAGCCATATCTCGCTTCCTAGTATTCGCTTAATTTTTTTGCCCGATCGCAGGCTCTTAGAAATATATCAATAAAGTGGCGCGTTACAATTTTAATATTCTTTTAATCATCATAAGTATTGTTTATTTAGCTTTACATTAGGAAATTTTATGTAACATATCTTATCAAACAAAAGTGGCGAAGGATGCAGGGCTAAGGGTTGGGGATCGATGAGATTTTAGATTTTAAATTTTAGATTTTAGATTGGAGAAGGAGAAAAAATTAGTCATAAATACTTAAATCATGGTGGAGATCGATTAAATTTTAGATATTAAATTTTGGGTTGGGGGTAGGAAAAAATTAGTTATAAATACTTATAGAACTCCAAAGGTACGTTGTTGGGCTTCAGCCCTCTTCTAATATATGTAAAGAGGGCTGAAGCCCAACAACGTACCTAAAAGTCGGCAGCATAGCACATAATATGGACAGGACTTGTGCGGCAAACCGGGTTTCTGCGTTAGCTGCACGTAAGTCTACTATGGATATCTAGCCCCATCTTTACTCTGGTTGTGCCTCACCCCCCTTCACAAGCCGTCCACTGCATCAATCCAGATTGCCCAAGGCCTTACCCTCAGACTTGGGGCAACAATTTTTGTCAGAGTTGCGGGACTCCGCTGCGGCTAAAAAATCGCTACATACCTCTACAAGGGCTCGGTACCGGGGGTTTTGCAGCTATCTACACAGTTTGGGACGCAGAAACTCAAACCGAGCGCGTCCTCAAATTGTTGCTCGAAACTTCTCCGAAAGCGCTAAAACTGTTCGAGCAGGAAGCTTGGGTTTTGGCAATTTTGCGGCACCCCGGCGTTCCAAGAGTCGAGCCGGACGGTTATTTTCACGTCCAAACCCAAAATTTGGGAGGCGGGGATGGAAATGCCACAGGGAGGCGCTTACCTTGTTTGGTAATGGAAAAGATTCACGGCAAAACTTTAGAAGAAATTCTTGAAGATCACCCTCAGGGATGTCCGCAGGAATGGGTGTTTAGCTGGCTGAGTCAAGCTGTGCAAATTTTAGAGGAGTTGCATCGGTGTCAGATTATTCACCGCGACATTAAACCCTCCAATTTGATGCTGCGAGACCCGGAGTCGCCCCAAGTGTTGCTGAGCAAGGGTTTGGGCGGTTTGCAATTGGTGACGATCGACTTTGGGGGAGTTAAACAAATGGGCGGTGTCGAACCAATGGGGAAAGATTCTGCTTCTTCGACGCGGTTGATTTCGCCTGGGTACAGCCCGCCGGAACAAATTGTTGGGGGCCAAGTTGTCCCGGCGACGGATTTTTATGCCCTCGGGCGGACTTGCATTCATTTGCTGACGGGGAAGTATCCGGCGGAAATTGAAGATCCGATGACGGGGGAGTTGCGCTGGCGCCACATTGTGTCTGTGAGTCCGGCTTTTGCGAATTTGTTGGATGATATGGTGCGATCGAATATACAGCAGCGTCCGGCTTCGGCTGCGGATGTTCGATCGCGTTTGCAAGATATTTATGCTAAGAGTAAGGGCAAAATTGCGTTAGCCCCAGTCAGTCAAGCTATTGTGGAATTTTGCCGGCAAGTGGTGGTGGCGACGGCGCAAAAAACGGCAAGTTTGACGGTTTTGGTGTTCGGCGCGATCGCCCAACTTGTAGTAGCTTCTCTGGATACGGGCTGGGAAATGGTGCTCGGTGGGGTTGGTGGATCCGCAGGGGCGATCGGCGGTTTGGTTTTGGCCTATGCTTCGCCTATTGGCCCGGAATTTGCGAGTTTTTTGAATGAAGGTTTGCACCAATTAATTCCTTATATGAGTTTTAATGTCGGCCCGGAAGTGCTCTTGTTTGCTTTTGCGGGCTGGGGCACTGCGATAGGTTTGACGGATGCGGGGAGTTTTCGCCAGCAAAAACAGTATTGGCTGTCGGGATTGATGGGTGCTCAGGGCTATTTGTTGGCGAGTTTGTGCTGGATGGAAGCGACTGCTTTTAGCGGCGTGCAGGGGATTATTTTGGGGGCATTTGCGATCGCCACTTTAACCATCGGCATGGGTTTGCGGAGTCACCAATTAGCGCACGCTTTGGTGGTGGCTGCTTGTTCGACGGGAATGTTTCTATTTTTGAATGCTTTGAGCATTTTTCCAGGGAGTTTTTTAGGAATTTTGGATCTTTCGTCTGGTTATCCCTTCGGCTGGTTGCAGATTGGGAGTTCAATTGCATTTTTTGGTTTGTTGGGAAGTGCGATCGGGCTTTGTTTGGGAGTTAGTCATTATTTGGTTGTGCCTTTGTTAAGGTGGTTGGGTTGGAAGTAGGAATTAACTAATTAAATATTCAACATTTCACCTCAAATTCAGATCCCCCTAAATCCCCCTTAAAAAGGGAAACTTTGAGAAGGCTCTTGTCCCCCCGACCTAAGCGGGGTTAGGGGGTTTCTCCGGGTTTTAAAACTCTTGTGGGGTAGGCTTCTAGCCCGCCCCAAAATCTACAATTTAGAGGCTAGACAGCTTATAATCTAATACCGTTTACTTAAGACCGCCCTGAGGGTAAAACCCTATGATAAATAGATACGGAGATTGCTTCGTTCCTCTCTTCGGACTATTCTAAGTAAACCGTATTGGTGTATAAGCAGCAACTGTCAAAATTATGCGGTCGCCTACATTCATAAAAAAGCAACAAAACTTGTTGTTTTATTTGATAGTTAATTGGGCTGATTTTATCCGATCGCCCATTTTACCCGTAATCGCAATCTTTCCGGGGCGCAGCGCCCGAAACGTGCCCGGTTGCGCGCCCATATGATGAAAGGTGCGATCGAGTAACGGCCGCGAATTCGGAGGCTTGGTTGGCGCACCAGGCCCCGGTTCCTGATAATCTGGAGTCCGCAGCCCGAAAGTTAATGGGGGTAGCAAATTGCCTTTTGAATCAGAGGCGATCATTTCAAAGGTAATGCGATCGCCCACGCGCACTGTCGCCACTTCTGGCTGAATCCGAACATCCCAATCTGGCGGATAAACAACACCAGACATCAAGAGTGTTTTTTGTCCTGTTTTTGCCAACACGGTAAACTTTCCCGGCGCAATTCCCGTCACAGTTCCATCTTGGGAAAGTTGGATAACTTTGGTATCTTGTGATGACCAAACTGCTGGTTTTACCAACAATGCGAACTCAGATACTCCGCAATCTGAACCGCTGCCTTCCCCGATTTTTAGTTTAACGTTTTTACCTGCAATTAAAGGGTTAACGTCTTCAAATTTGTAAGCCAGACAAGGAGTTGTTTTAAAGATACCGAGAGTGGTTTTAAAGATGCCTGCCGTCACCACGATCGCATCCCACGCGGTACAACCAATTGCTACCAGTACCAGCGCAACTGAGGTTCCGTAGCCGACGGTGATTATTTTTTGTTTTCGATCAAACTGATGCCAGTCTCTCATTGTTCTTTCGATCGCACTTTCCTCAAAAGTTACTTGCCTCTAAGGGCGATCGATCTATTTCTGTATGCCAAAAACAAAATTGGCATAGGGTTCGATAAAATATATTAAAATTTCGATATTGTCTAGTGCGAGCTTCTAGATCGCACTGTATGGTTAATCGATCGGATATAATATCATGGTAGACTAGATATTTGGTGAATCAGGTTTTATAAGTTTGCGAACTGTTGACAAATAGAAGTCCAATGATACTTGAAACTGATAGATTGATTTTGACACCGATTGTAGAGAACGATCTCAACAAGCTGCACGCCATTTTTACCGATTCCTATGTCAGGAGATATTTGTGCGACGGTCAAATTTGGTCGCTAGATCCAGTGGAAGAAATGATCGAACAGAACGAACAACTGTTTGGAGAAAAGAAATTCGGCTTGTGGTTTATCGAGAGAAAGAACGATCGCGAAGTTATTGGATTTGTGGGGTTGTGGTATTTTTTTGAGGAACCGCAGCCGCAGTTGGTCTATGCGCTGTTGCCGAAAGCTATTAAAAAAGGCTACGCTACTGAAGCATCCACCAAAATATTAGAGTATGGTTTTGATGGACTTGGATTAGATTATCTGGTTGCAAGTTGCGATCGCCCAAACATTGAATCATGCAAATTAGCAGCCAGACTCGGGATGAGACAAGTAGAAGAAAGGATTGTCAATGAAAATCCCATATTATTCTTTAGAATCGATAAGTAGTAATTAGCAGTCAGGGCGCAATGCACAAATGGCTTTCGGTGGTGGGAATTGGCGAAGACGGACTTTCGGGATTGAGTTCGATCGCCCTTTCGTTACTCGATCGATCTAAAATCGTTGTCGGTGGCGCGCGTCACCTCGCAATGCTACCCACCGACGACACCCGCGAAAAATTAGTTTGGGCTTCACCACTACAAACCACAGTTGACAGCATCATCAGCCGTCGCCCAGAGGCTGTTTGCGTGCTCGCAAGTGGCGATCCGATGTGTCACGGGATTGGTGTCACGCTGTCGCGCCGGATTCCGATCGCCGAAATGACTGTGATTCCCGCAGCATCGGCTTTTAGTCTGGCTTGCGCCCGTTTGGGTTGGCCTCTGGCGGATGTTGAGACTTTCAGCTTAACAAATCGCCCGATCGCCTCGATCGCCCTTAGTTTCTCTCCCGGTGCGCGGTTGCTAGTCTTGAGTGCCGATCGACACACGCCGGGAAAGGTCGCCGAATTGTTGACACAGCGCGGGTTTGGCAGCAGTTTGATGACCGTGTTCGAGCGGATGGGGTCGGAGGCGGAACGGCGGATCGAGGGAGTTGCAGCAGCTTGGAATGCGACGGATTTAGCCGATTTGAATGCGATCGCCATTGCAGTTACAGCCGATCGCGAAACTCTGATTGTTTCCCGCACCTCCGGCTTACCGGATGCAGCCTATCGCCACGATGGACAGTTGACAAAACGGGAGGTTAGAGCCGTTACGCTGTCGGCGTTAGCGCCGATTCCGGGGGAGTTGCTGTGGGATGTGGGCGCGGGCTGCGGTTCGATCGCGATTGAGTGGATGCGGAGTCATCGGAGTTGTCGGGCGATCGCGATCGAGCGCCATCCAACTCGACTGCAATACATCGCTGAAAATGCCTCTAATTTGGGTGTTTCGGAACTCAAAATTATCACGGGTTCAGCACCGGATGCTTTGGCAAATTTGCCTCAACCAGATGCTATTTTCATCGGTGGCGGTGTCACCGCAGAAGGTTTGCTAGAAACTTGTTGGAATGCTTTGGGTGAAGGCGGGCGTTTGGTGGTGAATGCGGTGACGATTGAAAGCGAACTTAAGATTTTGCAATGGCATTCTTTGCATGGTGGGGAACTGATTAGAATTGGGATTCAGCGGGTTGGTGCGATCGGTTCTTTTCAGGGTTGGAAACCGCTTGCACCGGTGACTCAGTGGGCGGTTGTTAAGAGGTAATATCAATTCTGATTGGATCGGATTGATTTAACCACAGAGTACGCAGAGAACACAGAGGAAGAGATCAGAGAGATGAATCATTCCGATGAAGAGCGGATTTAATCTAAAAGGCGATCGATCTTATTCCCAAAAAGCTATAATCAGTAATATCCTCTGGAATGAAAGTGAAAATGCCAGACGAATCATCTGTAGATCCTTATCTAGATCAACTGTTTGAAGACTATTCCAACACTGAAGTTATTGAACTACAGCAATATCTGTCTGAATGGGATAGAGGAACTTATCGAACTGTGGCCCAAAGTGTGTTAGACCATTCACAAAGAAAAGGATTCGATCCACTCAAATATCTGCGTAAGGCACACAACTTCAGCACTAGAGGTGCTGTAAGAGTTCCTCGCACGGGATATCGGCAGGATGGAGCCGCTGTTTACAGAAAGGGAAATGAGTTTTTAATTGTTCGATCCGATCGGTATGGTGTTGAAAAAATCGTGACTTATGGCATCAATGAGGAATAGAAATATGACACAAGTTCAAAACAAGTTAGCGATTCAGCAAGATATTATTGTGCAGCTTTTGGCACAGTTGACGGTTGACTATCAAAACACTAAATCAGAGCGCAAAGAGATAGCTCAGAACTATCTTGGTTCCGAGGAAGAGTTTTCATTTCTGGAGGAGCTTGAGTTAGTGACAGTCAGTATTCGTGGTTATGCTAGTCAGATTGAGACTAGCGCAGGGGTTGAAATTCGCGAGGAAGCGATCGCAGACTTACATCACCTTCGGGTGTTCGATCGTTCTGCGATTGCTAATTTTTATCATGAGATGCGATCGGGCTATCTTCAAATGCGGTCTTATATCCGAATGCTAGACTATTTGCGACTGCTGGTGTTGGAGTATTTGCAAATGGAATAGAGAAGGAGTTTTGCAAAGAAGATGAACGATAAAGAAATAGCAACCGCATTTAAAATCCCCGCAAAAATGCCATTTCTTCAGGCTATATGCTGGCAAATTGCTAATGTCAAAAATCTGAGTGTCCCGGAAATGCTATGTCGCTACGAATCTGGCTGGCATTATTGGGGAGTTTTGGGAGAACCCAACTCTGAGGAACTAATTTTTATTCAACAAATTAGCCAACATTATCAATCTTGGCTGGTAGCGGAACTATTAAGCATTGGCCAGCCCCAAGAAACAGAAAAACTGGTAAATTTTAAACCCATGTTTAAACGTGAAATTCATCAAAAAATATTAACTGTACTCAGCCACTTGAATGTCGAGTTTTTGCAGGAATGTCGCGCTTATTTTGGTGGCCCAACCCTGATAAGTATGGAACATGAGGAATATCGGTTAAGCCAAGATATTGACTTTATGTGTCCGATGGATGGTGGCTACAGTCTCCTGCGCCGAAAAGTGGCAGAAGCTGGCTATGATGCGATTTTTGCTAATCGCAATCGCATTTTTCTCCCCAACGATATTCAATCAAACCAATACGGCATCAGATTTCCAGTTATTGTGGATGATACTACAATTAAATTCGAGATGGTTTGTGAAGGGCGAATTCAGTTTGGCGAACCAAATTATCCTAATTGGTCGCCTGTTCCTTGCTTGAATCAAATCGATATTATAGCAGAAAAACTGTTAGCAAATGCAGACAGATGGCCGAGCGAGCTGGTAAACTCTAGAGATTTAATCGACTTGGCAATTCAAAGGTTAGCGAGTCCGATTCCCCAAGAGGCGATCGACAAAGCTGAAGCAGCTTATCAAGTTATGAAACCGCTAAATCGAGCGATTCAGTATTTCCAAGAGCGTCCCGATTATCGGGAAAGATGCTACGATATTTTAAGTATTGCAGAACCAGATCGAGTTATTGACGGTATCGATTTATTAGCTCAGGATTTAGGTAGGAAAATCACAGTCAGGACATTTTGCGAGACTATTTCTCCGTTTCCTGGATCTTTGTCGTAATATCATGTCCGGGCGATTACATAATAAAAAAGGTTCGTAATGAATCAAACAATAATGAACGCGGGCATCTTCTGTCCACTACGCTAAGATGAAGGCAGATTTACATTGTCTTATGAGGTCGTTATGACCAGTTTGCTATCGTCTACAAGTATTTCTCGCTATGTCACCCGCAATCTTGAAGTTTTGCAGGGGGAACCGATTATTGCAGGTACTCAATTGACTGTACGGGATATTGTGGTGTTTTGGAAATCAGGAATAAAGCCTGAAGAAATCCCACAGAAGTTACTGCAACTCGTGACGGGTGCTCAAGTTTTTGATGCGATTAGCTTTTATCTGGATAATCAGCCAGAAATAGACGATCGGATTGCTTGGTACGAGGCGCGTCCGATGTTGAATGTTTCGCCTCTTTTGAGATGCAATCCGTTGTTGAATGAAGTCACGGAATATGTTGCAGCCTATCGGCACGATCGAAATACCGATATCGATTTTCCTGAGTCTGAAACTCTATGACTCAATATATTCTCGATACCGACCATATCACACTGCTGCAACACTTTCCTATGCAACTCCAAACCCTGTATACTGTCGCGCATACGGAGGCTGAACTCCTAACACGATCTCTTCTTTGGCAATCCCCATTTCTACTAATTCATCAGCAAAACTTCGATCGGTTTGATTGCGCTGAATCCAAATTTTTCCATCTTTGATATCTAAGTGAATGAAGCAGTTATAAATACGGTCATGTTCATTCCATCCTAAATCGATAACCAAATAGCGATCGCGTTCTTTGTCAAAAACGAATTCTACTTCTATCTGACCATTAATCGGCGGGTCTTCACCCGATTCGAGCAGTAACTTTTCGATGCACTGGCGATAAAAATCTAGTTTATGTCCATAGTCTTTGAACAGCATAAGCATCAAACATTTCATCACGGCTGACTAAAACTAAAGAATGATTAATGGATTGGGCAATTAAAATGCGATCGAATGGATCGCGATGATGGAATGGTAGGTTGCGAACCCGTACAGTATCCGCAAATGAAATTGGCAGTAACAAGATGCCAGCAGCAGGTAACTGAGCTTCGCTGCATAGTCTGATTGCAGCGTCAGTTTACCAATGCTGATTTTGATGGCAATTTCCCAAAGACTGGCAATACTCAAATAGACTCTATCGGCGGATTCAATCTGCTCTTTCAATGCAACTGATAGGTTAGGAGCATTTTCTGAAAACCAAATAAAAGTGTGAGTATCGAGGAGCAATGTACTCATTACATATACTCCTGGAAATCCTCTAATGGTGCATCAAAATCATCAGAAAGCGGTAAGATAAATGTGCCTTTCATCATCCCGGCTTGACGTTTCTTTTGAGGAGGATTTACGGCAACCTCATTATTTGCATATTTTGCAGCTAAGAATTCTACATAGTGCAAAACTTCCTGTTTTAGGGAATCTGGTAATTTGACTAAGGTTTCTAGCATTAGATCGCCTCTTGCTGGATAAAATTATGATAACAATTGCCAAGCAAAACTTACCGATCGCTTCCAACTTCCGCCAAATGCCAGAACGTCATCCCATTTTCCGCATGACTGAGCAAAATCCCCAAATCTTCGAGGCTTTCTAGACAGTCGAGAATCACTTTTTGTTTGCGATTTGCGCCTTTGAAATGGGCGGTGACTTGGGCGGCTGTCCATTCACCGCTTTGGGTGCGAAATAAGTCGCGGATGGCCCAAAGTTGCTCTTTCAGGGTTTTGGGGAAAGGTTGTTGTTCCGTGGGGGAGACGGCGATTTCTGTTTCGGTTATGATACCTGCAAGGGATGGTTGGACGTAGGTTTCGCCTGGGGCTTGGTAGTCGGGACGCAGCCAGCGAATTAGTCCGTTGCGTTCTTCTTCGGCGCGTTGGGCGTTGAGGGTGACGAGGTTTTCGAGGATTTGGTCGTCGGTGAGGGTTGCTTCCCAATCATAGGCGGCAAATACGGCGCGATCGAGTTCGTCGTGGATTTGTTTGAGGGTGGAGACTAGGGCTTTTTGATAGCGCTTCGCTTAACGGGTGGGGAATTGCCACTCTTTAAGTAAACGCGCAGCACAATTTAATTTGGTACTGATTGTTGTTCAACGTATTTTTTAGCTGTTCAATCGTAACGCCACCACAACTAGCTACAAAATACGAGC
This sequence comes from Microcoleus sp. PH2017_08_TRC_O_A, assembly GCF_020738665.1. NCBI lineage: Bacteria > Bacillati > Cyanobacteriota > Cyanophyceae > Oscillatoriales > Microcoleaceae > Microcoleus > Microcoleus sp. PH2017_08_TRC_O_A. The sequence continues at coordinate 26,064 of NZ_JAEQCE010000021.1, read as the reverse complement.
CAGTCCAGAACACAGGCTTATAGTAGAAATTGCTGAGATATTCCGAAAATTCTTTGCGGATTAACCGAAAACGATTTAGGATAATGACATGATGATAACGTACCAGTACCGAATTAAGCCTAACTCCGAACAAATTGCCATCATGGACAATTGGTTGGAGTTGTTGCGTCGGCACTGGAATTATGCTTTAGGACAAAGGTTGGACTGGCTACATCGTACTCGTTGCCGGATTGACCGATGCTCAATTATCTCAGAGCCCATTGGCAAAATACCTGAAACCGCCAATTATTACACTCAGCAATCAGCACTCAAGGAAACCAAAAAAATATTTCCTGAGTACAAAGATATTTATTCTGAAGTTCAGCAAATCAATATTCAAAGATTAGAAAAAGCTTGGTGGCGTTGGTTAACACCGGATAAAACCCTTAAACGTGCTGGTAGACCACGCTTTAAAAAGAAAGGTGAATTACGTTCGTTTTGTTTTTCTAGAGTCAATCACCCAAAAGCAGCTTGTTTTTTAACAGGAACTACATTACGAATTCCCAGAATTGGAGAAATACCAGTAATTGTACATCGTCCTATTCTTAACGGATTTACACTCAAAACGGCAACCATTGTTAAAAAAGCCGATGGTTGGTATGTTTGCTTAAGCATAGAAGATGGCAGTGTACCGACACTAATGCCAATAGATACCATAAAAACAGCAGTTGGCATTGATGTCGGTTTAGAAAAATTTTTAGCGACATCAGACGGTAAAATTGTCCGGATTCAACAAACAAGAAGAAAAGCTCAAAATCATTTAGGTAGACAACAAAGGAAGTTAGCAAATCAACAAAAAGGCTCCGCCAACTATCAAAAGCAAGCTAATAAGGTCGCCAAAATTCATCAACGAATTCAGAGACAGCGAAAAGATTTTCATTATAAAACAGCACACTTCCTGGTAAGACAATATGACTTAATTGCAGTTGAAGACCTGAATATAAAAGGACTTGCTCGTACTCACTGGGGGAAATCAATTTTAGATGCAGCTTGGGGAAGTTTCATGACGATACTGGAAGCAGTGGCGGTAATACGCGGCGTTCGTGTTGTTAAAGTTAACCCGAATAATACATCTCAAGATTGCTCAGGGTGTGGAGTTAAAGTTAAAAAAGATTTATCAATTAGGTGGCATTCTTGCCCTCATTGCCATACTGAATTAGACCGTGATATTAATGCGGCAATAAATATTTTGCATAGAGCAATTGAGGATTTTAAAGCGGTGGGACTCATCGTTTCTGCTTGTGGAGGCTTAGAGATTACTCAGCCATTGAAACAAGAAGCAAAGGAAATGTTAGCTGGGTTTCAGTTAGAATAATTCTTTTGAAGCCCCCGTTAACCGAAGCGGTATAACGGGGGAGAACGTCACCAACGTTCCAAAAATCGCCGGTTCCACATTGCACCAATCCCGCTTCGCCGCCTGTAACAACACTTCCAACTGCGTCTTTGTCAACGCAAACGCCTGGGATTCCGCAAACAATCCGCCATTAAACCGCAACAGTTGGCCATGAAAGCCAAAACTCGTCCCCTCATTCATCGCCTCCCACAGCGCCTCTACCTCCGGTTTAAAAGTCTTCGGGTTAAGAATCCATCGCGTTTCCAGCGCGTGGGTAAACAGATGTTCCTTCAGCAACCCCACATCCTCAGCAAACATGGTGAAAATACAGCGCATCAAAAACTGGGCGACTTGCTGCGGATCGACATTTGCTTCCATCCCCTTCGCCAACTCTGCCAAATCCGCCGCCACTTCCCGCGTCACCCGCGCTGCAATTTTCTCTGGGTTGCGCTGCTGCGGATTGCTAAATATATCGACAAACAGATCGAAAACATCCGGCTTTCGCAACTCTGTCAGCGCAATTTCTCGCCGCGCCCCGTAGCCGCCGTAATCGCCGCTAAACCCCATCCACAATTCAAAATGATCGCCAATATCACAAGTTAACAAAAACGGCGGTTTGCTGGTGAAAGTTCGAGTATAAGCAACTGCTTGCACAAACGCTTTTTCCATCTCTCGCAAATAGGTATTCGTTCCCCGTTTTGCCGTTCCTTTTTTACCAGTCGTGCCGCCCTGTTTTGCCTCAATCAAAAAATGCTCGGCTTTGTGAAAATCGATAAACCATGAAGTCACTTTCCCGCTGGGGTGAAAGGTTTTGACATCTTTATCAAAGCAGTAAGGATCGTTGGGAATTCTGCCTTTATCGATCGGGCGATCGACTCCCAGCGCATCGCACATTTCCGCAAAAAACAACTGGTAGTTGGCGCGTTCATTGCCGCTAGAACCTGCCCACCGATTGATGAATGTTTCGACTCTGGTGCGATCGACCTCATTCATGCTTCAATCCTGCTGCTTGCTTTTTCCTTATTTTATAATTAGATCGGTTCGGATTGGCGATTTATCTGGCGATTTTGCTTTATAGCAACCGCCTTGGCGGTTAGGACGCTTTACTATTGATATTTGCTATAATATGTTTGACGATATTCCTAGATACAGGCGGACTCAAAAACCCGGCTTCTGCCTTAAAGTCGATCGTTCACAACGAAGATTTTGCCTAGGAACCGGGTTTTTATGGCTTTAGTGCGTGAAAAATACCTCAATAAATCTATGAAAATTAGAGCGATCGTACATCCCGCAGAAGAAGGTGGCTATTGGGCAGAAGTTCCAGCGCTTCCCGGCTGCATTACTGAAGGAGACACGATAGAAGAAGTAATAATTAATTTAAAAGATGCGATCGAAGGTTGGCTGGAAGTTGCTAATAGTCGTGAAGCAATTGCCTCCACAGATCGAGTTGTGGAAATTGCTGTATGAAATCTATTTCGGGCAAGCGACTTTGCAAAATAGTAGAGCAGAAAGGTTGGGTTCTGAAAAGAGTTACTGGCAGTCATCATATCTATGAAAACCCGGAACTAGAACAAATTTTGTCAATTCCTGTTCACCGAAATCAAGATTTGAAACTTGGAACCTTGAGAGCTTTAATGAAAATAGCTCAGCTATCTGAGGAAGATTTACAAAGTTTTTCTTAAGTATAGCAGGTTTCATAAAAATCAGGAATTACGTAATTTCTAAAGCAAAAAGGTTGGGTTTCCTTTCGTTAACCCAACCTATTAATTAAATGAGACTTAAGACTTTAGCCTTGATTTACACCGAAGTTTTCAAGCTGTCGCGCGACTCGGAAACCCGATCGACAATAGCAGCATTTACCGCAGATTCCTTAATCGGTTTCCGGGCTTCAATCAAAGCCAGAGCTTTCGTGACGCCTTCGGGTAAAATCACCACCAAACTGCCTGCTGGTGCTCGATCTAAAGCCTTGTTAACAGCAATTGTCTCGTCGAGAATCAACTCGTATTCAACTTTAGACTTGTCTGGGGTGCGTGCGGCGATCGCCTCTGCAATCCCTTGGCAAATTAACTTGGCCACCACACCGGGTTCTCGCCCGCGCCTGTCAACATCTTCTTTGACAATAATCCGATCGAACATATCGGCAGAAAGTTTGCCCAAAGTGACAAAATCTTCATCTCGTCTATCCCCCGGCGCACCAACTACCCCGATCCGCATTCCTTCCCAATTCTGCACAAAACTACCCAAAGCTTTGTAGCTGTGCGGGTTGTGGGCGTAGTCGAGCAAGGCGTGATAGCTGCCCAAATTAAACAGGTTCATCCGTCCCGGAGTTTGACCGACGGAGGCCTGAAAGCTGGACAAAGCCGATCGAATATCCTCTATTTTCACTCCCTGAGCAAAAGCCGCCAAACAAGCCGCTAAAGCATTCGCAATCATAAACGGCGCCCGCCCGCCCATCGTCAGCGGCACATTCACAGCCTGCTCAATTCTCAGCGTCCAATCGCCTTTGAGGATGGACAAGTAGCCGTTTTCGTAAATTGCTGCCAGCCCGCCCGCAGCGGTGTGTTTGGCAACCAATTCGTTGTCCGGGTTCATTGAAAAATATGCAATTTGAGCCTTGACACGCTGCGCCATTTGTGATACAAGCGGGTCGTCTGCATTCAAAACTGCATAGCCTTTGGGCATTACTGACTCGACGAGGACGCTCTTGAGTTTGGCTAGTTGTTCCACGGTGTCGATGTCGCCGATTCCCAAGTGATCCGCCGCGACGTTCAAGACGACGCCGACATCGCACTGATCGAAGCCCAAGCCCGATCGCAAAATTCCGCCTCTAGCCGTTTCCAGCACCGCCACTTCCACGGTGGGATCGGACAAAATCAAATGAGCGCTCTGCGGCCCAGTATTATCTCCGCTTTCGACCAAATAATCGCCGATGTAAGTGCCGTCGGTAGTCGTGTAGCCGGTAATCTGACCTGTCTGCTTGACAATGTGGGCTAGCAGGCGAGTGGTTGTAGTTTTGCCGTTGGTTCCCGTTACCGCTAAAATCGGCACCCGGCTGGGTTGAGGCGAGGGGAAGAGCATATCGAAGACAGCGCCGGCGACGTTGCGGGGCAAACCCTGACTCGGGGCGACGTGCATTCTGAAACCCGGTGCTGCGTTGACTTCGACGATGACTCCGTTCGTATCGCGCAGGGGTTGGGAAATATCGTCTGTTACTACGTCAATGCCGGCGATGTCCAAGCCGATGATTTTGGCGACTCGGGAAAATAGCCAGACGTTTTCTGGGTGGATTTCGTCGGTGCGATCGACTGCAATGCCACCTGTGCTCAAGTTTGCTGTCGCGCGCAAGAATACTCTTTCGCCGGCCGGCAATACCGAGTCCATCGCGTAGCCTTGTTTTTGCAGCAAATCGAGGGTCAATTTGTCGATCGTAATTCGGGTGAGCACGTTGTCGTGTCCGTCTCCCCGCTGCGGATCGCGGTTTACTTCTTCAACGAGCTGTTCTACTGTAGACTTGCCATCTCCCACAACGTTAGCGGGGACTCGTTCGGCGACTGCTACGACTTGTCCGTTGACTACTAATACTCTGTGGTCGCGGCCGGTGTAGTAGCGCTCGACAATCACACTCTTGGTTTTTGATGCGTTGCTGGCTAAATCGTAGGCTTCTTCTGCTACTTCCCAGGAGTTGATGTCGATCGTAATTCCGCGGCCGTGGTTGCCGTCTAGCGGTTTGAGGACGATCGGATAACCGCCCACATCTTCGATCGCTCCTTCCAGTTCGTCCAAATAATTAATCACCGTCCCTCTTGGAACCGGTACGCCAGCAGCCCCGAGGATATTTTTGGTACCTTCCTTATCACAGGCTAGTTCTACCCCCAAAACTCCCGTGCGGTTGCTGAGAGTTGCCTGAATCCGCTTTTGGTGCACCCCGTAACCGAGCTGAATCATAAACCGGGCGCTCAAAGGTATCCAGGGAATGCCCCGCGCTTCTGCTTCCTTGATCAGTGTTTCGGTACTCGGGCCCAGGGCCGCCGACAAAGCAAACTCTCTGAGATCTCTCAAATCTTGGGCTAATTCCGCTGCTGGATAGCTTCCAGTATCGGCAATGCTCTGGCACATCCGCACGCCCGCCCGGGTGGCATAGCGACCTGCTTGTTCGTTTTGATACTCGATTACTACCTGGTAAATGCCTGGTGTGGCAGTTTCGCGGGTGCGACCGAACCCGACCGGCATTCCTGCCATTTCCTGAAGTTCTAGGGCTACGTGTTCGATGACGTGTCCCATCATTGTGCCTTCTCTGACCCGTTGCAGGAAGCCTCCCTGATGGCCGGGGGAACAGTGATGGTCGTCCAAACTCGGGAGTGTGGCGGTCAACCCTTCGTAGAAGCCAGGAATTTCAGATGTGGTTTTATCTGCCAACTCCTCTAAATCCAGACGCATGAGGACGAGTTTGTGGCGTCTGATGCTCCAGTAGTTGGGGCCGCGTAACGTCTGGATTTTAAGTATTTTCATGACTGTCAGAGGGGTATGGGTCGCTAAATCTTATAGGTAATTGCAGCATTTATTCAATTTGGAGCTAGATTGCTCGATCGACTGTTCGCTGTGAACAGTTTTGCATTGAATTTCCAGTTATAGGCCGCCAGCGAAAGAAAATTAATGCCCCAGCGATCGGCTAGAAACAAGTGCAGGTAAAGGGCAGGAACCAACTAGAAGCCAGAAGGTAGAATAAGAGTGTGATTCTACCTTCTGGTGTCAGCGCGTGGCTGCTTTGGAATACATCCTTCTGTTGTATCTTTGATTGGGCCCAAATGCCGCATACTTTCTGCCCGATCGATGACTCTGATATCCTGCGTTAGTTTGCTGTGCGGCATTCCAAAGGCCAGCCAGACTCGGAACAGGCTGCCGATGGCATTGGTTTGCCTAGGGGCATATTGTAGCAATCTCCGTGACACAAGACGTGCAAGCGCATATTGAACAGACTTAAGGGTTCTGTCGCTGCTACCATTGCCTCGTTGGTATAAAAACTTTCCCTAGAATCAACAATAGTCACCGTGCCTTTACCTAGAACCTTCATAGTATCGTCTCCCTCAAACAAAGCGCAGGTATCTTCGTCAATACCAATAGCGAGGCGATCGGGATGACAAGCCACAGCCGACAACAAGCGAGCCATGCGGTTACGATTGTGAAAATGCTGGTCTACGATGATATTGGGAATAATGTTAAGTCCGTTTGCCATGTCTACCAAAGAGCGGTTGGGTGACGCACCGCTTCCGCCACCTGCAATCATGTGATATCCCATTACCGCAGCACCCGCACTGGTGCCGGCGAGGGTAATCTTACCCGAGAGAGTATATTCGCGAATTTTTTCCATCAGCGGAGTGTCGGCCAGCAGCCCGCAGAGCCGCAGTTGGTCGCCACCTGTGATGAATACGCCCGTACAGTCTTCCAAGTAATCTTTCCAGACGGGGTTTTCGCCTTGTTCGCGTTCGCGGATGTCAATGACTTTGACGGCACTCACGCCCATTTCGTCAAATATGGTGCGATAGCGGTTGCTAATTCCTTCGGGATCTCGGGAAGCGCAGGGAACGATCGCCAGCCGAGCGTTTGTACCCCCAGCACGGCAAAAAAAGGTATTCAGAATCTCTCGCCCGTGAACCTTGTCTTCGGCTCCTCCGATGACCATAATCGAGGTTTTCGTGCGCTGGGAAAGATTGTGTTCTAGGGCTTGAGATGTCAACTGCTGCATGGTGTGTCTTCCTCTGTGAGATGTGAAATTAAATTTTGCCGTGCCTGTGAGTACAATGGGGCTTTTTAAGAGTAAATATTTTTTGGTGCGAGTAAGGTGCGATCGCGCGATCGCGCAGTTGTTTAAGGGCGATTTTACACAAGTCACCGTCCTGAGAACAGATGATTGTTGTACAAAATCGGCTCGCGGACAAAGGAAGAGAATTTAAGTGGCAAAAATTCTCAGAAATTATAAGAAATTATAAAGAATAAAGCAATTACTGAAAACCGATCGGCCTCTCCGGGTCAAACTAGAGGTGATGTATCAATAAATTCCAATAATTGTGCGATTTGACGTAGTTACCCTGTTTCCAGAATTTTTCCTGGCTCCCCTAGCATCGGGACTCATGGGCAAAGCCTTAGCTAAAAATATTGCTGAGGTAAATTTTGTCAATCCCCGCCATTTTACCACAGACAAGCACCAGCGAGTCGATGACGAACCTTATGGGGGCGGAGTGGGGATGCTGATGAAGCCGGAACCAATTTTTGCTGCGGTGGAATCGCTACCGGTTTTGCCGAGACGGGAGGTGATTTTGCTGACTCCCCAGGGCGAACCGATGCAGCAGCCGATGTTTCGGGAGTTCGCCACCGGGTGCGATCAGTTGGTGTTGATTTGCGGCCATTATGAGGGTGTGGACGATCGAGTGCTGCACTTGGTAACTCGCGAGGTGTCTCTAGGCGATTTTGTGCTCACAGGCGGGGAAATTCCAGCTTTGGCTTTGATTAATGGGGTTTTGCGATTGTTGCGCGGAACTGTGGCCAAGGAAGATTCGCTGAAATTTGAGAGTTTTGAAGACGGACTTTTGGACTATCCGCAGTACACTCGACCGGCCGATTTTCGGGGATTGAAGGTGCCCGACGTGTTGCTATCTGGTAATCACGCAGAAATTGCTCGCTGGCGCAAAGAACAGCAAATTGAAAGAACTCGATCGCGCCGCCCGGATTTGCTAGCGGATTAATTAACTGTAGGCTGTGGGCTGTGGGCTGTTGACGTTCTTGATTTAACACTGGATTTTTTCCCAGAGAATTTATGCTAAAAAATCAACTTTTGTGCTGTTGGGCGATCGGCTTTTTGCTCGCCGGTGAAGTTACTGTAAATTTAACTCCCAGCAGCGGTGGCAAATGGTTAAATATTAACCAGGAAGCTTTGGCAAGAAGCAGCGGCGGCAGCAGTGGAGGAAGTAGTGGCGGGCGATCGAGTTCTTCTAGTTCTTCTTCTAGTTCTTCTTCCAGTTCCAGCCGTCCTAGCAATACCTCACCTAATTCTTCTAGTTCTTCTAGTTCCAGTAACAGCAGATCGAATAGTGCTGCTAGTTCCAATCCCAGCCGCCCCAGCAACAGCAGCAACACTGGCGGAAGAGTTCGCAGCGGCTCTTTTGACAAGCCCGCCGCACCTGCACCTGTCGCCGCACCTAACCCTCCGATTCCGCCACAATCTAGCAATAACAGAACTGTAATTATCCAGCAGCGCACCTATAATTCAGGGCCGAGTTATGTAGTTCCTTATAATTCCGGTAACAGTCAGCAAAACACAGGTTCAAATCAACAACCAGCCGTCAATCCAGCACCAGTTACCACTAATAATAATTCGGGCGACAGCGATCCCAATTCGCCAACTTCAGACAATCCAGATAACAGTCAGCCAAATATAGGTTCAGAGCAACAACCAGCAGTCAATGCACCAGCACCAATTACCACTGACAATAACTCGAATAACCCTCCGAGTTCGGAATCTGATGATGATTGGAAAATTGTAGTGTTTTGGCTGTTTGTTGCTGGAGGTTGCGTTGCGTTAATTGCTTACTGTATTTACTATTATCGACAACACCCTGCCAAAGAATCTAAAAAACAAATTTTTGCGGTCACTAAGTTGCAAATTGCCATGTTGGCAGAAGCTCGCGAAGTTCCCAGTCAGCTAACTGAACTAACGTTAAGTTCTGACATAAAAAATGCTAATCAACGTGCGGAATTTTTGCAAGAAGCTGTTTTGATTGTTTTGCGAAATCGAGAAAAGTGGACTCACGTTTGTGCGAATTCCCAGATAGTCGAAAGTCGAGAACAAGCAACGCAAATATTCAATCAAATTTCGATGCAAGAACGCAGCAAATTAAGTGTGGAAACTTTGAGTATGGTGAATGGCGATATCCGTCGCAGACAGTCTGTTAGTGCTGGCGATGAAGAGCCTGGAGAGTATATTACAGTCACGTTTTTGATAGGGACAGAGAATAGCAGACCGCTGTTTGGAGACATTCGCGATGTTGCGAAGTTGAAAGCAGTGTTAGAAAAATCGGCGGCGACTCCTGCTGAGAATCTGCTGGTTTTAGAGGTGATTTGGAGTCCGCAGCAGGAAACGGATAGTTTGACAGGCGATGATTTGTTGGGTGCTTATCCAGATTTGATTCGGGTTGCTTAGACTAGCATTGCATCAATCTTTGATTGATAGATATACCGCAGCTTAAAGTGGTCGTAGGGTGTGTCGCCACGAACAATTCCTAGTTACATATCGACCATTTAAGAGCGACGCACCTGACCACAATAGTTTTACAAACAAACACAACTTTATTTATTGTGTAGCAATCTTTTGTCAAAATGATATAAGGTGCAAGCTACGCACCATACAAAACCTAAGTCCTGCCTGATTAATTTATGCTAAACTTATGCCGAATCTTTACATAATTGGTGGCGCTAACGGTTCCGGCAAAACCACCGCATCAATGAGTTTATTGCCCAATTTTCTGGAATGTTTTGAATATGTCAATGCAGACGCGATTGCGGCTGCACTTTCGCCATTCAATCCCGAGTCGGTAGCGATTACCGCCGGACGAATCATGCTAGAAAGACTGCAAACACTATCTAATTCTGGAACTGATTTTGCTTTTGAGACTACTCTAGCAGCCCGTAGCTTTGCAACTTTTCTCAGAAGTTGTAAAACAAAAGATTATACAATTAACCTAATTTACTTTTGGTTGCGATCGCCCGAACTGGCCGTAGCAAGAGTAGCCCGACGAGTAGCTAGTGGCGGTCATTCTATCCCAGAAGATGTTATCCGCCGCCGCTATGACAGAGGACTGCGAAATTTGATAGCTCTGTATTTGCCACTGTGCGACAATTGGATTATCTATGACAACTCTCACGAAACGGCTCAGTTAGTAGCAGAAGGGAGTATCGAGGAAGAACAGATAATCTATAATATTGAAAGCTGGAATCAAATAACTCAAAAATAAAATGAAACAATCAAAACCAAGACAACTTTTATCTACAAAGATTAATGTTGGAGTGAAAGCGGCAGTTGCAGCAGCTATTGAAAGACACCGCAAATTAGGTGAATCTATTGCTGTGTGGGAAGATGGGAAAGTAGTAATTTTAACAGCCGATCGCATTCCTCCAATATCGCCCGAAACATAAAACAAGTCAGTCGCCCAAAAAACCTACTCATATCCACACAGACTATGACATAATACTCTACTGTCTGCTTTTTAGCCACCTAAAATTCACCAAAAAGAATTGGTTTAAAGCCCAAACCCCGATCTGGAAAAATTAAAATCAGATTATTCATTACTCCAATCCTCGGACTTCTAGGTAAAGGTGGCCCCTCCGAAGTCAACTGTCAACTGTCAACTGTCAACTGTCAACTGAATGACATGAACATCCGCATCGGTAACGGCTACGACATTCATTGCTTAGTTCCAGAACGCCCCTTGATCCTCGGTGGCGTCCACATTCCCCACGAATTAGGCTTATTAGGACACAGCGACGCAGACGTACTCACCCACGCGATTATGGACGCGATGCTGGGAGCTCTGTGTTTGGGAGATATCGGCCTGTATTTCCCGCCAACTGACCCAAAATGGAAAGGTGCAGACAGTCTCGTGTTGCTGGCACAAGTCAATCAGTTAATATTAGATAAAGGCTGGGAAATTGGCAATATTGACTCGGTGGTTGTGGCCGAACGTCCGAAGCTGAAACCGTATATTAAGCAAATGTGCGATCGCCTTTCTGCTGTCCTACAATTAAAACCAGACCAAGTTGCCATCAAAGCTACTACCAACGAAAAGTTAGGGCCCGTGGGGAGAGAGGAAGGAATTGCAGCCTATGCTGTAGTTTTGCTGGGCAAAAAATAGAATTCTACAATCTAAAATTGATGGTGGAGTCAATTGTTTAATCCAAAATCGCTAGGAAGCCTGAAATCATGGACACTGATACCTGGGAATTACAATTTCCTGTAGACGCGGATGTCATCGCGTTGGATAAGGACGATCGCATAGTCGTGCTGATCGAGGTTAAAATTATTCAAGCTCAAGAACCAGCCGCGAAACAGAAAATTGTCGATCGCGCGATCGATTGGATCAAAGCTGTGTTAGCTAAGCTGTCTGAAAGAAACGCGATCGTTCCCTATGCTATGTTTATTGACGCGGAACAAATTTTGATTTTCAAATGGGATGGTATAAATTTATCGGAGCCTGTTTGCACTCTCAATACTGGTGAAATATGTCGCTATTATATGCCGAGTTTTGGCAGTAAATGGATCTTTGAACGTACCATTGAGGGGCTGATTGAATCGTGGCTGCATGACTTAGATTATAACTGGAAATCAGAAAGTCCGCCAGCATCAGAACAAATAGCAGCCATCGGTTTGCTGCCATTACTCGCAGGTGGAACAACAAAATCAGGAGTGGAATTAGGTGGCAATTATATATATCGAGACCAACTTTCTGATGAGTATTGCTACAGGACGTGAGGCTGAAGCAATTATGTTGCTCAGAGATTTGTCCTCATCAGTTCAGTTAGTCATACCCACCGTTTGTTATATGGAGGCGTGGTCAGCTTTCGAGGACGAGCTGAAGCGACAAAACTCTTTTAAGGAACAGCTAAGCCGTCAAATTAGCGAAACAAAGCGAGATGTGACATCTGAACACGCCACATCTCTATCTTTTTACCTAGAAGAGTCATTAGTTTACTATCTCGAACGAATAGATGAAATTGAATTGCGGTTGCGAGAAGCAATTTCTCTGATGTCAGAAAATGCCGAAATGATTGTATTAAATTCAGAGATTATTCAAGCAAGTTTAAACAGACCTATTATCAAAAAAGACCCAACAGACAATTTGATTTTACACTGTATTCTCAGTCATGCCCGATCGCATTCTACAGAAACCAAAGTATTTCTCAGCGGTAACGTCAAAGAATTTGGCATACCGGAAGTTCAAGATGTTTTGCGAGAAGCGGGGATTACAAAGTATTTCTCTGTCACTAAAAACTTTCTAGGTTGGCTACAATCTCAATCATAATTGCACGCAGGTGGTACAGTTGACAGTTGACAGTTGACAGTTGACAGGGCTGTTTATATGAGGGATTTGGGCGCTGTCGCTATAAGCCCGGATGCGAAACCATATTTTTTGGTAAATAATTATGAAAATTTCCGCTATTTTACATTCAAAGCGCCGATGGCTAGCTGTTTGTCTCGCTGCAATTGCTATCCTAACTCTCTCTGCGTGCACTCCAGTGCGATCGCAATTAGCAAACAGACTCGTCGTTCCCACCCCCAGCGGCCCGGCTACGTTTAACTACCCGCTAAATCAGTCTGCATACAGCGTGTTTGGCTATATGTACGAGGGATTGCTCAACGAAAACGGGGTGACATCGAAACTAGAACCCGGTTTAGCTGAATCCTGGGAAGTTTCTAAAGATGGCAAAAAGATTGTCTTCACCCTGCGAGAAGGATTGAAATGGTCGGACGGCGAACCGATGACAACTGATGATATTATATTCAGCTATGAAAAGATTTATTTCAATGAAAAAATTCCTAGCGGCTTGAAAGATAATCTGAGAGTTGGCATCAGCCGTCAATTACCAAAACTCAAAAAAATTGACAGCCGCCGCATTGAATTTTCAGTGCCAGAACCTTTTGCTCCTTTTATTAGATTTGCTGGGGGAATACCGATTTTACCAGCTCATATCTTGCAGGAAGCTGCCACCCAGACAGAGGCAGACGGCAAGCCTAAATTCCTGTCTGCTTGGGGTACGGATACTGACCCCAAAAAAATTGTCGGTAACGGCCAATACCGAATGCTGAGCTATACTCCCAACCAGCGCGTTGTTTTGGAACGAAATCCCTATTTTTGGCGCAAAGATACAGAGAATAACAGTCAACCTTACATCCAGCAAATTGTTTGGCAAATTATCGAAAATACTGACAATCAACTGCTGAATTTTCGATCGGGCGATTTGGATACTCTGGACGTGCAGCCGGAGGTGTTTCCGCTGCTGAAACGAGAGGAAAAACGCGGCAAATATACGATATTCAACGGCGGCCCGGACACTGGCAGCGTGTTTATGTGTTTCAATCTGAATAAGGGGCGTAACGCTCAAAATCAGCCGTTTGTAGACCCGATTAAGTCTAAGTGGTTTTTGAGTAAGGAGTTTCGACAGGCGATCGCCTACGGCATCAACCGCGACGCCATGACTAACAATATCTATCGCGGACTTGGCGCACCGCTGCATTCCCCAATTCCGGCACAAAGTCCGTTCTACTTGTCTCCAGAACAGGGATTAAAAACTTACAGTTACAATCTGGAAAAAGCGAAAGAGTTACTGTTAAGTGCAGGATTCAAGTATAATAGTAGCGGCGAATTGTTGGATGCTGAGGGCAACAAAGTGCGGTTTACTTTGTTGATGGCCGCAGGCAAAAAAGTGCGGGAGCAAATGGGAACGCAAATTAAGCAAGATTTGGGTAAACTGGGGATGGAAGTTGATACACAGTTCCTGAGTTTTAACACTTATGTGGAAAAGCTGCGCCTGACTAAAAATTGGGATACTTACCTCGGCGGTTTTACCGGAGGTACTGAACCGCACAGCGGTTACAATATTTGGTCAGTCAAGGGGACTTTGCACAGTTTCAACCAGGGCCCGCAAGCTGGAGAACCGCCGATTAAAGGTCGGGAAGTTTACGACTGGGAGCAGAAAATTGATGACTTGTATGTGAAGGCTTCTCAGGAGCTTGACGAGGCGAAGCGCAAGGAACTGTATGGGGAGACGCAGCGGATTATCGCGGAACAAGTGCCTTTTATTTATATGGTGAATCCGCTGACTTTTGAGGCGGTGCGCGATCGCGTTTCGGGAATTCGCTATAGTGCTCTCGGCGGTGCTTTCTGGAATTTGTATGAACTGAAAATTGCAGAATAGTCATTATTGGTTCGTAGTGAGGACTTTAGTCCTCAGAAAGAAGGACTAAAGTCCTTACTACGAACCCATCTTAAGTAGTGAGGACTTTAGTCCTCAGAAAGAAGGACTGAAGTCCTTACTACGAACCCATCTTAAGTGTTGTTTGAGCCCAGAAGATATCATTAGTTCATGGAACCTGAAATTTTACAGAAGTTACTCGAATCTGTGGCGGCGGGCGATGTTAGCCCGATCGCAGCTTTGGACAAATTAAAGCATTTTGACTTTGAACAAGTCGGCGATTTTGCCAAAATTGACCACCACCGCACCTTAAGAACCGGTTTTCCCGAAGTCATCTGGGGCCCCGGAAAAACGCCAGACCAAATTGTTGAGATTATCGGGGCGATGCGCGGCCGAAATCCTGCGGTGATGGCGACGCGAATTGAACCAGAGGTTTTTGAGAAATTGCAGCAAAAAATACCCGACTTGTGCTACTACCAAACAGCTCGAATTTGTGCAATTTCTGATAAATCCTCCACTCCCCAGCATCCGGGTACAGTGACTATTATCAGTGCTGGAACAGCGGATTTGCCTGTGGCGGAAGAAGCGGCTGTGACTGCGGAACTCTGCGGTTTTGGGGTTCGGCGTTTGTGGGATGTGGGAGTTGCCGGCATTCACCGCTTGCTAAGTAATCGCCACGTAATTGATGATGCTGATGTGTTGATTGCGGTTGCGGGTATGGAAGGTGCCTTGGCGAGTGTGGTTGCAGGTTTGGCGGATTGTCCGGTGATTGCTGTGCCGACGAGTGTAGGCTACGGCGCGAGTTTTGGCGGGATTGCTCCTCTTTTAACTATGCTCAATTCTTGTGCGGCTGGTGTGGGTGTGGTTAATATTGATAATGGGTTTGGGGCGGCGATTTTGGCTTGTCAAATTCTCAGAACTTCTGCCAAAGTGGGGAGAATAGGAGAAGGCGAATAGAAGAAAGACCGGGCGGTTAAAATTGCGTTATTTTCTTCAGTCCGCGGAGGCGGACTTAGTTTGTGTAGACGCGGTTTCAACCGCCGTCTTATTTTTCGTCCCAACAGATGAGAACTAAAGAATACAGGCGGTATGATTCAAAGGGATTTGATATTACTTACCAGCCAGCCAAATCGGATAACCCGAAGAATCCTCAGCTTTCAACTTTTGCGCCTGATAACTTTTGCTCGTCCAATTAGCTACTGTTTCCAGACTTTCGGTCAAAAAACCTTCGCTACCAAACGCTTCAAATCCCAAAGTCCACGACGCAGTGCCGTTAACATTTAACTGAGTAATTTCTACAATACAGCCTTGGGGAATTGGGGCTTCGACAGGCACAGACATCAGCACGCCCGGGGCAGAAACTTGGTAAAGACGCTGGGCTCGCTTTTTTTTCACCCTCACCCACTTTCCAGTTGCGATTATATCCGCCGGTACTGGCGCCATCGTGTCGGCACATATCCACTTCAGCCATTTCTCGACTTTGCCTTCCCAGCGGTTGCCGAACTGCATCACCCCCAATTCTTCCTGCCGCCACTTTACTTGTAAATTTTTCCCGCGCAGTTTTACTCCCAAGTAGTCGCAACTAGGTATCAGCAAATATAAATCTTCTCGCTCTTCAGGCGGGGATAGATACCCGCCCAGACTCTCGCTTCCAAACCATTGCCCGATCGGTTTTGGCAGCGCACCGCTATAAAACCACCGCATTTCCAGACTGGCCCGCATAAATTTTTCCTCCATTCTTCCACTATTTTCGTCAAACCCAGACTGGGATTTGCCACACCATCGATTTTTGCGCCTCTCAACTCTATCCTCCCCCCTCCGGGGCCGTGAGTCTACTGTCTACAGTCATGCCATTGGAGATTTAAGATTTGAGATTTTAGGTTGGGAATTACTTATTCTATAGGGGTTTCGAGCTTGTCAGCCCGTTGGATTTTTGGGGGAAACTGGTATCTGAGTCGCGACTTTGAAAAAAAAACTCATAATCCTTTACATCTCTTCATAAGTCTGTTACATTAGTTTACATTACACCAAAAACAACTTAGGACACTGACATGGCTGACAGAGGCTTACTACTTGACAACGACGGTAAAATGAACAATTTTGCGATCGAGCCCAAAGTATACATTGACGATGAAGCCCGCACAGGCTTTACACCCTACGCAGAACGCTTGAACGGCCGACTTGCCATGATTGGTTTTGTTTCTCTCTTGGCTTTAGAAGTTTCTACCAAGCACGGACTGATTAGCTGGCTAACTAACCTGTAATAACTTTGTTTAAAATTAAACTGTACGGCTATGGCTTGCCAGCAATACACAATTGGCGATCCATAGCTTAACTATTTTTGCAAGGTTTGATGAGACAATTTAAATTAAATATTTTAGTGTTACGGTACTTGTAAAAATAATGCTCAAACGAATTGCAGCAATACTTCTGGTGGTTTTCTCTCTCAGCTTGACCGGTTGTGTCTCTGTAGCTACCGGACTCAAAAGCTACGTTGATACTGGCGACGGCTATCAATTTCTTTATCCTAACGGCTGGTTGCCGATCGCAGTTTCTAACGGGCCCGATGTGGTGTTCCGCGATTTGATCCAGCAAACTGAGAATGTCAGCGTGGTCATCAGTCCAGTGGCTGGGAACAAAACTCTCGCAGATTTGGGCACGCCGACGGATGTGGGATACAAGCTTAGTAAAAGTGCGTTAGCGAAGCCCTCGAAGAGGATCGCCCCGGCTGATTCCGGCCGCGAAGCTGAATTAGTCAATGCAGAAAGTCGGGAATCGCGATCGAAAAACTATTACATTTTAGAATACGCCGTCAAACTCCCAAACCAACAACGGCACAACTTAGCTAGCGTAGCAGTCAGCCGTGGCAAACTATTTACCCTGAACGTTTCCACTACCGAAGAACGCTGGCCGAAAGTCAAAGAAGCTTTTGAGAAAGTTGTTAAATCTTTCTCTGTTTATTAGGGTTAAAAAGTAATTTGACAGTGGGCATTGGGCATTGGGCATTGGGCATTGGGCATTGGTCATTGGAGGTAGAGCCTGGAAGGTTATTGGTAACAAATAACTAATGACAAATAATAACTGTCAACTGTCAACTGTCAACTGTCAACTGTCAACTGTCAACTGACTTCTTAACTTATGAAAACTCCAACTTTTGTATTAGCCTCAGCTTCTCCCGCGCGCCGCAGCCTGCTAAGCAATGCAGGCATTCAAGCTGTGATTTGCCCCAGCGACTTTGATGAAGGGCAAATAAAAATGAGGGATGCTACTAAATTAGTGCAGGTTTTAGCAGAAGGAAAAGCTGACGCTGTAGCTAGTTTTTTGCTGGCTAATTCTCACCCGCAAATCCCCAATCCCAAATCGTGTGTAGTGTTAGGATGCGATTCAATTTTGGTCATTGATGGTGAAATTCACGGCAAACCCAAGGATGCCGACGAAGCAATCTCGCGCTGGCAAAAAATGCGCGGTAAAGTTGGCGAACTTTATACGGGTCATGCTTTAATTGATACGAGATTTGATAGCTTTGATGTGGCAATGGATCGATCGCTCATTCGCTGTCAAGTTACAAAAGTTTATTTTGCGGAAGTTACCTCGCGTCAAATTGCTGCTTATGTCGCTACGGGAGAACCTCTCGCCTGTGCTGGCTGTTTTGCACTCGAAGGCAAAGGCGGCTTTTTTGTGGAAAAAATCGAAGGTTGTCATACCAATGTGATTGGTTTGAGTTTGCCTTTGCTGCGGCAAATGCTCCGCGACATGGGATATGATGTGGCAGATTTCTGGCAATCTTAAACGGAACTTACCCCCTGTCGCGGTAGTTAGGCAGTCTAAATCGTTTGCTGTATATACGATAGAAGCATTTATTTGTCAAAAATAAGTAGTCATGTATGGTTGGCGATGGGAGCATCTCATTTTTGTAAAAAGCGTTTTTTCTTTGAGTGCGAGCTTAAGAGCTCGCGTATTGTACAATACGCGAGCTCTTAAGCTCGCACTATAATAATAAATGCAAAACTGAGATGCTCCCTTGGCGATCGCCCAAAAATTTAGTAAAATATCGCTTTTTTTATGTTCGCGTTGGCTATTTTTAGCATAATCTGATTCTTATAGCCTATTGAATTGAAGAAAAAAACGATGAAAAAGTTAATGCCCTTACTACTGAGTGCCGTATTACTCAGTAACGCTGTTGCTTGTCAGAAGTCAAACGAGCCGATCGGCAAAACTTCTGCTCCGGCTAACCAAAGCAACGCTAGTTCCGGTAAGCTAAAAAATCAGGCAGCGGCCATCCCTGCTGGAACCAGTTTTGATACCATTCTCCAACAAGATTTATCCACGGGTAAAAACCGCAACAACGAGCGTTTTACTCTGCGAGTCAAAGGAGGCGATAAAACTCTTAAAGATGCTGTGATTCAGGGACATCTGGAAGATGTTGTCAAAGCAGCTAAAGGCAAAAAAGCGAGTTTGCATCTAGTTTTTGATGACATTCAACTTGCAAATGGTTCAGCCGCTCCCCTTGATGTTACCTTAGTAAATACTCAGGTAGAAACCAAAACCAAAGGCAAGTTTGTTCAGAATGCTGGCATTATTTTAGCTGGAGCAGTGGCCGGTAAATTCGTTGGTGATAAAGCGAAATTCAAGCATGGTACTTTAGCTGGGGGTGCAGCAGCAACGGCTTATGTCTTGTCTAGTCCTGGTGGTGAAGTTGTCCTTAAAAAAGGAACCAATGTTAAGCTGAAACTTAAAAAGCCTCTCGATACGAGTCCATAAAAACCTGGTTTCTGACCACCCGTAATCTAAGAAACCGGGTTTTTTTGAGTTTCTACGCTGTCACCAACAATTTTCGTAAAAACCCGGTTTCTGGGCACTCGCGACCATCTAATAAACCGGGTTTTTTTCACAAATCCTATCCAAGGGCGATCGCACTATCAGACACAGAGGTAAATTGAAGTTGACTCGGCGAAACATCTTTCACCAAGCCCAAGATATTGCCGGTGCTAGCTTCCCGAATCACCGTCGCCTTAGTATCCAGAAATCTAAAATCAGCAGTTTGAATCGTTCCCGGAGGAACAGGGCCACTGCTCGCGTAATCTCTCGCATCACCAATTGTTAAAAACTTTTCCGTTAAAACAATATCATTTCGCGTCAGTCCTCCCGCCAATCCGATTACATCACCTTGCGCTGGATTGTAGTCAAGAATAAAATCCGCAGGCACTTGCTCTACGTTAGCAGGAAAAGTCCCAGCAGGACGTGGTTGATCGGAACCAATTTCACGCGAAGTTGCTCCAGCTTCTCTCCGGAGGACAAACAAATCTGCACCTTCTCCTCCCCAAAGTCTGTCAATTCCAGCATCACCGATTAGAGTATCGTTGCCACTTTCTCCTACTAAAGCATCACTGCCTTGGCCACCTCTAACAAAGTCATTTCCCGTGCCTCCATAGGCGTAATCATTGCCTTGATTGCCGCTGAGAATATCGTTGCCACATTCTCCGTACAGTATGTCAAAATCTTGACCGCCGCGAATAGTATCATTGCCACAACCTCCGATTAAAGTATCTGCGCCCCCATTCCCATTCATCAGTTCCGCACCACCGGAACCTCGGACAAAATCGTCGCCTGCTAAGGCTCGCAAACCTCCGGGAGTGTTGCGGAGAATTCCGTTGGCTAATTGAACTGTATCGTTGTTGGGAGTAAGGTCGAAAAAGTTGGGATCGCTAGGATTTGGCAAAGGCCCTGTGAGTAATCTGATGTTTGGTGGATCGGGAATAATTCGATCGGAGTCGATAGCTGAGGCTTTAACTGTTCCGAGATTTGTTTCTAACATTTAAGTTTTCCCTGATTGATTGATTGATTGATTGATTGATTGATTGATTGATATGAACTTTCTAGACAGTCTTATTTTAATAAATGTTCCAATTAACAAATGTGCGTGTATTTGCGGTTAAACAAATTAAATGACTGTCAAAATTACCACAAATATTCAACAAGCACAGCTTATTGACACTTGGATGTAGCCCAAATCCGCAAATATTTTGAACTCTGTGTCAATCATTGTCGGGATCGCGTAATGTATTACCCGTCAGCAGTCAGTGTGGGAGAACCGACAGACTGCCAAATGTCATCAAACCTTGAGCAAAGTCAGGAATCGTTAATATGCAAGACACTGCGATCGAATCTATCAAAGCCAGAGAAATCCTCGACTCCCGCGGCCGCCCTACCATCGAAGCTGAAGTGTATCTAGCCAATGGTGTTGTCGGACTCGCCCAAGTGCCCAGCGGCGCGTCTACAGGCTCTTTTGAAGCCCACGAACTCCGCGACGATGACAAAAAACGTTACGGTGGTAAGGGAGTTTTGAAAGCGGTTGCTAACGTCGAACACAAAATTGCTCCCGCTTTGGCTAATCTGGATGCGATCGACCAACCATTAATCGATCGCACTATGATTGACTTGGACGGTTCCCCCAACAAGTCTAACCTCGGCGCTAATGCCATTCTCGGAGTCTCCCTAGCCACAGCAAAGGCGGCCGCCGAGACTTTACAAATACCCCTTTACCGCTACTTGGGTGGCGCTTTGGCTAACGTTTTACCAGTGCCTTTGATGAACGTCATCAACGGCGGTTCCCACGCCGACAACAACGTAGACATTCAAGAGTTTATGATTGTACCGGTGGGAGCACCTTCTTTTAAGGAAGCTTTGCGCTGGGGTGCAGAAGTATTTGCTAGTCTGGCTAAAGTCTTGAAAGACAAAAATTTGCTGACTGGTGTTGGCGATGAAGGCGGTTTTGCTCCTAATTTGGGTTCCAATCAGGAAGCTTTGGATTTGTTAATGATGGCAATTGAAAAAGCTGGCTACAAACCGGGTGAACAAGTTGCTTTGGCTTTGGATGTTGCTGCTAGCGAATTTTACAAAGATGGGAAGTACACCTATGACGGTGTGGCTCATTCGCCAGCAGAATTAATCGATTATTTGGATGGTTTGGTTGGACAATATCCGATCGTTTCCATTGAAGATGGTTTGCACGAAGACGATTGGGATAGTTGGGTGGCGCTAACTCAGAAAATGGGTAGCAGAGTTCAATTGGTGGGTGACGATTTGTTTGTTACTAATCGCACGCGCTTGCAAAAAGGGATTGATTTGAAAGCTAGCAATTCGATTTTGATTAAGCTGAATCAAATTGGTTCTTTGACTGAGACTTTGGATACGATCGACTTAGGGAAGCGCAACAGCTATCGATCGGTAATCAGCCACCGTTCGGGTGAAACTGAAGATACTACAATTGCTGATTTAGCCGTAGCGACTCGCGCCGGTCAAATCAAGACTGGTTCTCTGTGCCGCAGCGAACGGGTTGCTAAGTATAACCGTTTATTGCGGATTGAGGACGAATTGGGCGATCGGGCAATTTATGCTGGTGCGATCGGTTACGGGCCCAAATAAAATTTGGTAATGGGTAATTGGGAATTGGGAATTGGTGTCAACAACCAGGTCAAACGTAGTCACACATGGCTGTTTACCACCAAGGCTCGATCCCCCCTAGCCCCCCTTGAGAAGCAGGGTGGTTTTATTGTCGGGAAAAGAAATCTGAAACTACCAAAATTATCGCTCAAAGATTGGCTCGCGCTTGGGCGAAGGTACGTAGTTGCGCTTAAGCGCTCTTTCCTAATCTTATAAAGAGCGCTTAAGCGCAACTACGTACCTAATTTGTGTGACGACAATAAAACCACCCTGCCTAGCCCCCCTTGAGAAGGGGGGGACAAGAAGCATTCAAAGTCCCCCTTCTTAAGGGGGATTTAGGGGGATCGAGACTAAGCTACAAACGAGATTTATCAATGGTTTCAAACTTAAGTTGACACTGATCCCCATTACCAATTACCATGCCCCATAATCACGGATAGAAAGCCAATTGAGGTAAACCCAAAGTTTCTTCCCAGCCCATCATCAAGTTCATGCACTGGATGCCTTGACCGGCTTGACCTTTAATTAAATTGTCGATCGCCGACATCACAATTACCCTATCAGTGCGCGGATCTACTTCCACGCCAATGTAACAAAGATTCGTGCCGCAAGCCCATTTAGATTGCGGATAAACCCCAGCCGGTAACACTTTTACCAAAGGAGAATTGCGGTAAAAAGCACTGAAAATGGTGATCAAATCTTCCCGCACCAATCCCGGATCGCGCAAATTTGCGTAAACAGTTGCCAGAATTCCCCGCACCATCGGCATCAAGTGGGGAGTAAATTGGACTTTGATATCTTGTCCGGCCAAATGGCTGCAAACTTGCTCAATTTCTGGGGTGTGGCGGTGGCGGCCTACCCCGTAAGCGCCGATCGAATTGTCAGCTTCTGCCAACAACAGATTAACTTCGGCTTTGCGGCCCCCTCCCGAAGATCCTGATTTGGCGTCGATAATTGCTGTTTCTGGCTCGATCAGACCTTGTTTGAGTAAGGGGGCCAGGGCTAATAAACTAGCAGTGACGTAGCAGCCGGCACAGCCTACTAATTGAGCGTCTTTAATGCGATCGCGATACAATTCTGGCAAACCGTAAACAGCCGTTGCAGCTAAAGCAGAGTCCGATCGCTCGCCGCCGTACCAAGCTTTGTAAGTGTCCAGATTTTCAAATCTGTAGTCAGCCGACAAATCCAAAACTTTGCAGCCGCCTTCAATCAGCGTCGGTGCCATTTGGCAAGCTAAACCATTCGGCAGCGACAGAAACACAACTTCACATTTTGCCGCTATTTTATCTAGGTCGATCGCCTCAATAGTCAAATCAATGCAGTTAGTCAGATGCGGATAAAGGCTGGAAAAAGGTTTTCCCGCACTGCTATCCCCGCCTACATACACTACTTCTGCCGCTGGGTGATCCGCCAGCAGCCGCACCAGTTGTACGCCGCCATAACCTGAAGCGCCAACTATGCCTACAGGCACAGGTCTAACATCTCCCATTTTCCTTTATCCCCTCAGCCTTTGAAGTCAAAAACGCTTGAACTTTTGCTGCATTGTAGTACCAAACGCCAACTTTGGTGGTAAATAATTGTGTTGTTTTGTTATTGACGTGGATTTTTGTAAATTTTCCGGTGTTTGACCAAGAATTTCAACGGTGGTACCCGCCACGTGATTTATCCGTGGAATCAATCCCAAATCGAAAATCGAAAATCCTCTCTTCCCCCGAATTTATCCGTGGGCTCAATCTAAAATCTAAAATCTAAAATCTAAAATCGATTGACTCCGCCCAAAAACCAATACAAAGTCCCGCAGGGCTGTGGTGGAGAGGCCAAAATTTCAGACTCGCATTGAATCTTCCAGAGTCAATCTCAAATCTAAAATCTCCTATCTAAAAACGGATGTGCGATCGCCAAAACCCTAAAATTAAGCAACGGATGTGCGATCGTGCTATAAAATCTTACATAAATCTATCCATAAACCGGGGATTAACTTTTTTCGCTCTTTCCTCGAACCTCAAAGCTCAACATCCGTTAAATCCATTACACTCATCCGTTGCCGAATTTCCTATGGGAATAGTTGTAGAAGACGTATCAAAACAGTTTGGCAGTTTCCAAGCACTCGATCGAGTCAGCTTGAAAATTGAATCAGGTTCTCTAGTCGCACTGCTGGGCCCGTCTGGTTCCGGCAAGTCCACCCTGCTGCGACTGATTGCAGGTTTAGAAATGCCCGACTCCGGCAAAATCTGGCTGACAGGTCAAGATGCCACCAATACTAGCGTCCAAGACCGCAAAATTGGATTTGTGTTTCAGCACTACGCGCTATTCAAGCACATGACAGTGCGAAAAAATATTGCTTTCGGCATGGAAATTCAGAAAACTCCACCGACGAAAGTCAAATCCCGCGTAGAAGAATTGTTAAATTTAGTGCAATTGGGAGGATTGGGCGACAGATACCCGTCGCAACTTTCAGGAGGCCAGCGTCAGCGGGTAGCCCTCGCCAGAGCCCTGGCTGTGGAACCAAAAGTGTTACTGCTAGACGAACCTTTTGGAGCTCTCGATGCCAAAGTCCGCAAAGATTTGCGCGCTTGGTTGCGAAGACTCCACGACGAAGTGCACGTTACCACAGTCTTTGTGACGCACGACCAAGAAGAAGCGATGGAAGTTGCCGATCGAATTACAGTAATGAATAAAGGTAAAATCGAACAAGTAGGCACACCCGCAGAAATTTACGACCATCCAGCTAGTGCATTCGTCATGAGTTTTATCGGGCCTGTGAATGTCTTGCCCAGCAGTTCGAGAATGTTTCAAGACAACGGCTTTGACTCAGCCAACCCAGAAATTTTCTTGCGCCCTCACGACGTAGTAATTGAAACTACCGAAAATAGTGCAACAGTGCCGGCAAGAATCAGTCGCTTGATTCATTTGGGATGGGAAATTCAGGTGGAATTAACCTTAGATGACGGTCAAGTGCTGAATGCTAATTTGACAAGAGAAAGATTCGATAACTTGCAGTTGCAGCCGCAGCAAAGAGTGTTCGTCAAGCCGAAAGATGCCAAGTCATTTCCACTTTATTATTCTATCTGATATCATATCCTCTGAGAACAACACCATAAAATTGGTTTGTAGTAAGGACTTTAGTCAAGCGTAATGGATGCGGACGGGAGCATCTCATTTTTGTAAAAAGCATTTTTTTTATTATAGTGCGAGCTTAAGAGCTCGCGAGTTGTACAATACGCGAGCTCTTAAGCTCGCACTATATATAAATGCAAAACTGAGATGCTCCCGATGCGGACTCGCATTCCGAACGATCAAACACTCTGATCTCAATTCTTCAAACTAGAGCTAAATTGATATCGGACACAAAAAAATAAGGACACGGCATTGCCGTGTCCCTACTTTTTTATGCTGATAAGCTGCTGTCGTGCATTTCAATTGCATATTCGGGACGGGCTAGAAGCCCATCCCACAAGACTTGAATTATTTCTTGACATACAGTTTAAATGCACAACAGCTTAGCTGCCCAATTAGTCTTTGATTTTGCTGACAGCCTTTTTGACTTGTTGCTCAAAGGATGTCGCGCTTGTATTAGAAGGATTTTTCATCTTCTCGCTGTCAGCATCTCCCTGAACTTCATTAATCCCTTCATTAGCTTTTTTCTGAGTTTCTTCCAGAGACATCGGGTCTTTCAAAACAGCTTTTTGAGCTTCTTTCTCAATCCCCAAAAGTTGAGCTTCACCTTTGGTGGGGCTGCTGGTAACGGCAAAAGCTGTGAAAGCATTGGAAACAAACATCAATGCACAAAAACAAACAACTATTAAACTGCGAACTAAACGCTTGACTGGGAGGTTAAAGCTGATAAAAGACATACAAAATTTCTCCGTATTTAGAAGTTTTGATCGTTGAGATTGTTAACAGGCTGAATTTAACTCAATTTCTGCACAATCTTTAACTCAAGTTTGATAAAAGCCACTTGAATCAGCAGTGGCAATCAGTTAATTTGAGCTAATTAATATTTAGCTTAAATAACGGGGTTATGAAATCTTTCTCAGGGAATATTTGGGCTTTGTGTCTTCCGATAGTTGACACTCTCAGGGAGTCAACGCCACTGAGATTCTGCGGACAAAGTAGATTTAGGTAATACCCAAAGTCTAACTCTCGCTGGGAGTCGTCAAAGACCGTCTACCCAGTTGGTTTAAGCTTACACCTAACTTACTGGCTACTTTTCTCAAAATAATTAAAGTCAGTGAAGGAGTCGCCCCCTCCACTGCTCTCCAAAACGGAACGTGATAGTTTCCCATCAT